>DASXVU010000022.1 GCA_036504055.1 Methanomassiliicoccales archaeon
CCATCTGATAAGGATTTACTGTATGAAATAATGGGTTATTGCCTTCAACCGGGTTATCCATTCCAGAAGGCTTTCCTGTTCATCGGCAACGGCGATAATGGGAAGACTACATACCTCAACCTTCTCAGAAGATTTATTGGAGAACGTAACTGTTCTCATGTCTCTCTCCAATCGTTGGATTATGATCGCTTCGCGATTGCCGACCTGTATCAAAAAATGGCCAACATATGCGCCGACATTTCGGCAAACGACTTAACTCAGGTTAATCGGTTCAAAGAACTTACAGGCAACGATTGGATAAGAGCGGAATTTAAAAATCAGCAGGCTTTCAATTTTCAGAATCATGCTAAACTAGTTTTTAGCGCCAACATGCTGCCCCGCACCGCCGATGACACAGACGCGTTCTTCAAAAGATGGATAATCCCAATTTTCCCCAATTCTTTTCCTACTGGAAGTCCGAAGAGGGATGAAGACAAACTGGAAAAGATAACAGTTGAACGCGAGCTGTCTGGATTATTCAATCGTGTGGTTGCAGCATATGAAGGCGTCGTTGCACGCAGGTACTTCACTGGTTCTTCAACTGTGGAAGAGACCAGAGCTAGATGGCTGCAACTGAGCGATTCGTTATATTGCTTCTTGCAGGAACGCTGCCACATTGACACCGGCGAGGTGCTCGAAGAGGAAGACGTAAGGACTCCAATCCGGCATGCACCCAAGACCATCAAGCAGGATTTTTTGGATGCCTATTTACAGTACTGCAAGGAAAAGAAGATTCCGCCTATTCGTGAACGTGAACTGAAAAATCGTTTATTCAAGCTGACCAACGGTGTAGTGATCGGGGGCCAGGTCAGCAATAAAAACGGGATCAAAGTTTGGCGTAATATCGAATTGTTGGAATCGGAGGAACAGGAGAGGGGGGAGCAGTTATCTATCCTCTAGCAACTTGGCCGAATCTATCGATAACTCTGGCCAGCATCGCAGGGTTATCGATGTTATCGACTTTTCTCTATTCCCTCTGTAGAATGAAAGGTGAAAGTAGAAATGGAGATGTGAAAGAATCGATAACTGGGATAACCAAGCCTGGCTGGCACGGGTTATCGATAAGTAGGTTTCACTTCGGGGGATGGTTCTCATGAAGGTCGGCCTCTATGCCCGCGTATCCAGGCATGACAAGGATCAAAATCCAGAGAATCAAATCATTAAGCTAAGAGAGTTTGTTGAGAGACATGGCTGGAAAATTCATGATACTTATATCGATTTTGCTAGTGGAGCAAAAACCACCAGAATAGGGTTCGATCAGATGCTCAGGGATGCCCGGGCACGAAGATTCGACGCAATCCTTGTAGTCCGGATTGATCGTCTAGCGCGGTCGACAAGGCAGCTCCTGAACCTGCTCGATGATATGAGGCAGAAGGGCGTCGAGTTGATATGCACGGATCAGCAGATCGACACGACCACCTCGGCGGGAAAGCTGCTATTTACGGTCCTAGGGGCTGTCTCCGAGCTAGAGCTTGATCTGATAAGGGAAAGGACCAAGGACGGCCTAGTGAGGGCGCGGGCCGAAGGCAAGAAGCTGGGGAGACCGCCCTCAACGGCAAAGACGGACCAAATTATGAAACTTAGAGCCGAAGGGCTGAGCCTTCGCGAAATAGGCAAAGTAGTCGGTCTGAGTCATCAGGCGGTTAAACAGCGACTCCGCCGGAACCGGGTACAAAAACGGTCGGAAAAATTGGATTGAGGCCAGGTGTGAAAATGAAATCGTCCAGCAAACAGGCTACAAAAACGGACGATAAGTTTACAGTCTGTTCCGTCAATCGTTCCATCGAGGGTCTATATGCTACGCGAGATCGTAGCGGCAGTAAGCCCTCCGTGGACAAAACGGTGCACAGACAGCGTGGACCTAAGAGGGGGGCGAGGTCAATGGGCCGATACCCTTTCTTAGACGCTGCCAACCAGTATCTTGAGGCGATGAAAGGATTACTGGCGGAAGCAACTTGGATTGAGTACAAAAGACGGCTGAGGCGCATGGACAAGGATTTCAGATCGTTGGTGGAATCTGGTGAAATTAGCCAATATAGTCCATGGAAAATGAACGAAAAAGAAATACTGGCATACCTGAAACTATTGAGGGCTAGAGGGTTGAAGCCATCGGGAATTAGTCACAATATTGACTCGCTTAACAGTCTGCTCCATTTCATCGGAAACGGTGCGATGGACATGACTAGGATGCGATTCGCCCAGAGTTTCCCTAAAAGGGCATTCCAGAGATATGACCCGATTTCAGATGAGGACCGAACGAAGATAATCCAGGCTGCCAACATAGCGAACGAATCTGACTGGCAACTAATGCTCGGCTACGGGATAACTGTAGTCGGTATCTGCACCGGTCTGAGACCAAAAGAGCTAAGATTGGCAAATATCGGAGATCTCAACCTGGTCAGAGGAACAATCCATACCGAGCACGTCAAGGGAGAAGACAGCTACGGGCTGGCCAGAGATACTGGTATTCATCCCGATGGAATACCATTTCTCATACGGTATGTCAAGGCTAGGGCTTCTGTCATCGCCAAGAAAGCTCCAACCTGTGAAGCACTTTTCCCCGCCGTACAAGACATCAAGAATGGCGGGGACGGGTACTACTCCCCGAACAGCCTGACCAAGCTCAGAGCGAAGGTAATCGCGCAGATCGGAGTCAAGTTCGACAATCGCGCCTGTCGTCGAACTTTCGGCCAGACAAACGTTAACTTGGGCGTCCCTATCGATTCCGTGTCCAGGATGATGGGGCATTCAAGCACGAAGACCACGGAGAAATATTACTGCCGGAAAACAACCGAATCCGCTATCTCGGATGCACAAAAAGTGTGGGGAAATGCACCGAAACCCCAAGAGGTAGCCAGATTCGAAAAGGTCAATACCCCCCTGATTGAAAAGAAATTTGACTTTACTGGATATGTATAAGAGTGCGGGCGTCGGGATTTGAACCCGAGTCTCGTGCTTGGCAAGCACGAGTGATAACCAGCTACACTACGCCCACACGGTGTGTGCCTATCCACGAATATGCAAATCCCATTTAAACTTATTGCCCCTGACTGGCACACCCATCTCCAAGTAAATCAGCAAGAAATAAAGTTTGTTTCGTCTCTTTTAATAAGCAAAACTCCATTCTGCGTTAGGGATGGGAATGGCGAGACGTAGGAAACGCTATCGTTCAGTAAAACCGATTATCTCAATGTTCACCTTCGGTCTCTTCGGCACGCTGGGCTTCAGCCCCGGCGGAGTGCTGTTCAACACCTTCGTCAATGAGACCGAGAAGTACGTGCAATACGCCGCCATCATCATGCTCCTGATCATCGTGTGGTTCATGCACGATTCCATCCTAACGCCGATCAAACAGATGTGGCGCGGCTACCGGGTGTGCGGCGGGCTGGGCATAATCGGGATGCTGTTGGCCTTCCTCTCCGGATTCACCATTGTCGGGCACCTGCAATCCGGCCTGATCCTTCTCGGGGCTGGACTGGGCATATGGTTCGTCGCCATAGTGGCACAGAGATGATCGGGAAAATATGATGTAAGGTGTTTCAGCCGTTCAAGGCTGGATGGCGATGAGCAGTTCCCCGACCTGGACGGTATCGACCGCCTTTCCCTGGAGCGTCATCTTCTTCTCGATGTCGACCAGCTCCCGGCTCAGGACGACCTTGGTGCCGTCGGACAGTTCGAACTCGTAGGTGCCGTTGGCCACCGCCTCGGAATCCTTCTCGGTGTCCAGCGCCTTGATGCGGTCAGTCACTTCCTTGGCCTTCTGCTTGAAGGTGGGGCCGATCTTCGCCAATAACGGTTTCAGCGCGATGACCTTCTCCTCCAGGTTCAGCTTCGACGCCAGCTTGAGCTCCTTGGCCCGGACGGTCGACGAGATGTCCTCCTCCGAACCGACGAACTTCTCCGAAGCGTCGCCAATGATCTCCACCATCTCGATCTCCGAGTTGAGCGACAGCTTCCGTTCTGACTTGTAGGTGCGTATCGCCCCGATGACGTCCCGGACCAGGTCGCCGTCCTTCTCCGCCTGCTCGTCGAACAGGACCGCGACGGGCCATTTGGCCACATGGATGCTCTTCGCCCCGTCCAACGCGGCGAAACCGGACTGGTAGGCATCCTCGGTCACGTGGGGCATCATGGGCGCCATCATCTTGATGATGCCCAGGTAGACAGTGTAGAGCGTGTAACGCACTCCTTCGTCGTTCTCGTCCTTGACCCTCGACTTCACCATCTCCACATAGTGGTCTGCGAACTCATGCCAGGCGAACTGCTCGACCTCCTTCATCGCCTTGTCGAACTGGTAGTGGTCGTAGCATTCGGTCGTAGCCAGCACCATCTTGGAGAACTTGGTGAGGATCCACTTGTCGATCAGGTGCAGTCCCTTCTCCTTCGGTCTCTCCTTGACCACCATCTCCACGAACTTGCCCAGGTTCCACATCTTGGTGGCCAGCTTCTTGCCGTGGATGACGTCCTTCTCCCGGAAGGCGTTATCTTCGCCGAGAGCGCAGGTGCATGCATAATAACGGATCGCATCCGCGCCATACGTTTCCAGCAGCGGCATCGGGTCGATGACGTTGCCGGCGGAGGTGTGCATCGGCGTACCGTCCGGCGCCATGATGAACCCGTGGATCATGATGTCCTTCCAGGGGATCTGCCCGGTGAGGAGGCACTCGCGCAGTATCGTGTAGAACGCCCAGGTGCGAATGATGTCGTGCGATTGCGTCCTCACGGACATCGGGTAGAGCTTCTTGAACTTGGCCTCATCCCTCATCCAGAAGGTGTTGTACAGCGGCGAGACGGAGGAGTCCATCCAGGTATCGAACACGTCCGGGCAGCCTATGAGCTTGCCGGTGCCGCACTTGGGACATACGTCGTACGGGGCGGGCGTCACCGTGGGGTCGATGTAACAGTCCTTCTCCTGGGCGGCGACGACATGCTTGCAGGTATCGCATTCCCAGACCGGGATCGGCGTGGCAAAGTAACGTTGACGGGAAACGACCCAGTCCCACTGCAGGGAGTTGACCCAATCCTGAAGACGGACTTTCATGAACTCGGGGAACCACTCGATCTCGTCCGCCTTGGCCAGCACTTCCTTCTTGAAGTCCATGATCTTGACGAACCACTGCTCCACCTGCAGGAACTCGATCGTCTCATGGCATCTCCAGCACACCGAGACGTTCTGCGGTTGGACCTCCTGCTTGATGATGAGGCCCTGCTTTTTCAGCAGCTCGATCGCCGCTGCCCGGGCCTCCTTGACCTTCATGCCGGCGAACGGTCCGGCGATCTCGGTCATCTTTCCCTGCTCGTCGATCCCCTTCTCCAGCGGCAGGTTGTACTTCATGACCCATTCCAGGTCGGTCTTGTCGCCGATGGTGCAGATCATGACGATGCCGGAGCCGAACTTTGGGTCCACCTTGTCATCGGCAATGATCTTGACCTTCTTGCAGAATATCGGCGTCTCTATCTCCTTGCCCACCAGGTGCGTCAGCTTCGCGTCCTTCGGATGAACGGCGATGGTCTGGCAGGTGCAGATGAGCTCCGGACGGGTGGTGGCGATGACGATGTGCTCGTCCGAACCGGCCACCTTGAACTTGATGTAGTTGAGGTTGGTGACCCCTTCCTGGTACTCCACCTCGGCGTCAGCCAACGCCGTAATGCAGCGGGGGCACCAGTTGACCGGGTACTTGCCTTTGTACGCCAGCCCGCGTTCCAGCATCTTCAGGAACGAGATCTGGGTTATTCGCCGGTAGTAGGGCGCGTCGGTCTGATAGTAGACGCTGGGGTCCATGCTCTCGCCCAGTATCTCGAACTGCTTGGTCATCTCCCCGATGAAGGTGTTGGCGTACTCCTCGCACAGCTTGATGTACTCCTGGCGCGGCTTGGTCAGCTTGGTGATGCCGTACTTCTTCTCCACCTTCACTTCGACCGGCGTCCCGTTGACGTCGAAGCACAGCGGGAACATGACGTTGAAGCCCTGCATTCGGTGGTAGCGGGCGGTGAAATCGATCAATGAATATCCAGTGGCGTGACCCAGGTGCAACGAGCCGGAAGCGTACCGCGGCGGGTTGTCGATGGAATATACCGGAGCGTCCGATCCCTGGTCGAACTTGTAGAGCTCCCACTCCTTCCATTTCTCTTGCCATTTCCTTTCGGTCGGTACCGCCTCGTATTGCGCCATGGACAGGAGGGGAAAGGTGGAAGGGGTAAAAAGGATTGCGTAAAATGTGCACGAACCAGAAGTGGGGGGGGGCGCGGGAGAAGCCAGAATTGATAAGCGTCAGAGTTTGGAGGAATCTGAGGGTTAGAGCTTATCCCGCGCTTAAAACTCCCATATCTTCCGGATTAATAAATCTATTTTTTATATCGTTCACATAAATTATAATATTCTAATCATTATCGTATTTAACGACTGGCTATTTTCCAATTTTTCCGGAGCAAGTTGCCTGGATGTATTAGCCACCCGACCGAAAATTGGACGATCTCATGCCCTATTTTTGAGTCGTAATGGAATTCGTTGACTATTGTGAAGACTCGTTCGGAACGGTCCCGGCGGTCATGAATATCTTGCGTCTCGTCGGCTCGGTCCCATCCAATGATGGCAGAAGAACCGCTCAATTCCGGCGCATTGCATCGAAAAGCATTTCACCGGGCGGCTTGACTATATCGACCGATGCAAGAGTTCATGCTGCTGATCCGCAACCAGATCGACCATCAGAAGGACTGGTCCCCAGAGAAGCACGAGCAGTTCCTCAGGGACTGCCAGGTCTATATCATGAAGCTCAAGCAACAGGGCAAGCTGATCGCCGCTCAGCCGCTGGTGATGGACGGAATGATCATCTCCCGCTCCGACAACGAATGGAACGTCCGGCCCATGCGCCCCAAGGGCGAGGTACAGGTAGGCTATTATCACATCCTTGCCGAGAGCATCGAAGAAGCGATCGAGCTGGCCAAGGGAAACCCGGAGTTCGATTATGGGGCCCACGCCCGGATCGAGGTCCGTCCGGTGCAGACCGCCGAGGCCGATACCGGCTTCGTGTATCCGGAATGATGGGCCGGATCGTTTTGCGCTCAGCCTAGGGTGGAATCCCGGGAACGTACGGTGTCGGAGAAGAACGCCAAAAATAATGGATATTGAAAGGGTTTGGAACGGGGCTCGAGGATCACTGCATCTTCTTGCGCTTCTCGATCTTCGATTCCTTGTTCTCCGTGACCATGTCGTCGAACCTCTTCATGAGGTCGGCGGTGGCCGCCATTAGGGACCAGTCGACGCCGCTGGCGATGTAGGTCTTCTGCGCCGTGTGCATGCGGGCGGTCAGCGAGTACTTGGCCGTGTTCCCGGAGGCGTTGTACTTCTGCACGTGCATGTTGAACAGCATCGGCTTCTGGATCTTGGCGATCTTGGCCAGTTCCGTCTGGATCTCCCTCTCCATCTGGTCCAGGTTGAAGCGGTCCTCTTCCTCGAGACCGGAGATCTGCATGTAGACCACATCCCTCTCCTTGACCGAGGCCATCAGTTCCAGCACGTCGTACGCGGTCAGGACGCCCTTGATGACGTCCTTCTCGACCACCGGCAGCGTGGAGATGTTCTTCTCCAGCATCAGCTTGACGGCGTCGTTGACGGTCGTCTCCTGCTTGATGGTGGTGACCGAGGGGTGCATGATCGACTCCACCTGGATCTCCACCGGGTCGCGGTTGCCGACCTTCTCCCCGCGGGTCTCCTTGGGCTTGTTTCCGCCAGACCAGGAGAAGTTGACTATGTCGCGGATACCGATTATGCCGGCCAGCTTGAACTTATCATCGACCACCGGTATGGTGCGGACGTCGATGCGCCTCATCATCTCCAGCGCGTTGCGGATCGGCTCCTTCATCTCGACCGCGGTGATGTCGTAGGTCATGATGTCCGTGGCCTTCATGTCCTTGAACTCCTTGATGCCCTGGACGATCTTGATGACGTCGGCCCTGGACAGTATGCCGACCAGGTTGGACCCCTTCACGACCGGCATGTTACGGTAGTTGGTGGCGATGAACTGTTCCGCGGCCTCGGTGATGGTCGTTTCCGCCGTTATCCCCGGCGGGATGTCCATCATCCCCTTGACCTTCATGCCCGCGACCATGGCCCTCTTCTTGACCATCGAGCCGAAGCTCAGTACGCCCACGAGCTTCTTCTTCTCCACGACCGGTATCTCGTACAGGTCGGCCGCCCGCATCTTCGCCACCGCGTCGGAGAGCGCCGTCTCCGGGGTGATCGTCTCGAACTTTGTGTTTATGAGCTCGGAGATCTGCTTCTTGTCTATGACCGACCGGAGCATCTCCCGCCTCTTCAGTGCTTCTAAGTTCTCTCCAACCATTTTTTTCACCTCATGTTAATATTGTCAGCTGGAAGCTTTAATAGCTTCTTACGAATCTTCGTCCCCGATATCACTGGAGCCTCTGGGTGATTATACTTTCGTCTCACCCTTGAGCTCGCTGAACGGCGTACCCTTCAGCAGCGACTCGACGTCCTTGACCACGTCCTCGAGCGGGATCCACTTCTGCTGGGTGGTGTCCCGGTCCCGGATGGTCACCCGGCCCTTCTCCTTGGCCTCGTAGTCCACCGTGATGCAGTATGGCGTGCCCACCTCGTCCATGCGCGCGTAGCGCCGGCCGATGGAGCCGGAATCGTCGAACGCGGTGGTGATGCCGTTCCTCCTCAGCTTGGCGTCGAGTTCCGACGCTATCCTGTCCAGTTCGTCCTTGGACATGAGCGGGAACACCCCGACCTTAATAGGGGCGGTGGCCGCCTTCAGTCTCATCGTCACGTAACCGTCGGCGCTGATGTTGTAGGCATGCTCCAGGCACGTGTACAAGATGCGGTCCAGCCCGTGGGACGGTTCGATGACGTGCGGGACCACCTTCTCGCCGTTCACCTTCTCCTTGACCTTGACCACGTCGAAGTACTTCGATTCGAGCGTGATGCTCTCGCCGTCGACCTCGACCGTCACCTTGCCGTCCACGATCTTCGACGGTTCGGTCTGCTCCAGTGCGTTCGCTACCTGCTTGGCCTTGCCCTTGTAGGCCGGACCCAGCACCCCGAACTTCGCCTTGATGACGTCCTTCTCCACTTCCGTCGGTTCGTCGAACCGCTTGAACGCCGTCAGGTCGGCATTGGAGAATTGGATGTGGCGGGACAGGTCCCACGAGCCGCGGTCGGCGATGCCGGTGATCTCGGTCCAGCCATAGCTCAGCAGCGCTTCGGCGTCCCAGCAATCGCATGCGTAATGGGCCATCTCGGTCTTCAGATGCTGCCGGAAGCGCAGTCGAGCCGGATCGACGCCCGCTTCGGTGAGGAACCTCTGCGTGACCCAAAGGAAGTACGCGATGGTCTGGTGGGCGATGACCTGGTCCTCGACGGCCTTTCCAAAGGTGGTCTCGACGACGGTCTCGACCTTCTCCTCAGTGTCCATGTAGCTGTTCGGAACGAGCGTGACCTTGGTGTCCTTGATCGAGTCGAACGCCGGCCAGCGCTTGTCCAGCGGGTCGACGAACAGTTCCGCCTCCATCATGTTGAACTCCCTCATCCGGATGACGCCCTGGCGGGGTGATATCTCGTTACGGTAGCCGCGGCCGATCTGGATGACGCCGAACGGCAGCCGCTCCCGGGCGTGCCGGTAAAGATTGGCGAAGTTCACGAAGATGCCCTGAGCGGTCTCCGGGCGCAGGTAGCCGACACGGCCCTTGCCTGGACCGATCTTAGTCTTGAACATCAGGTTGAACTCTTCCACGTGGGAGAGCTCGCCGCCGCAGGCCGTGCAGACCACGTTGTTCTTGCAGATGAGCTCCTCCAGCTCCTTCTTCGGCAGAGCGCCCGGATTCGGGTGAAGCTCCTTGCACAGATGGTCCGCCCGGTACGACTCCTCGCACTTGACGCACGATACGATCAGGTCGGCGAAGTTGTCCACGTGCCCGGACGCCTTGAACACCGCCTCCGGACCGATGGTCTCCCCGTCGATCTCCAGGAAACCTTCCTCCAGTGCGTAGATCCTGCGCCACTGGTTCATGACGTTCGTCTTCATCGTGCAGCCCAGCGGGCCATAGTCGAACAGCCCGGCGATGCCGCCGTATATCTCGTAAGAGGGGTAGATGAAGCCTCTCCGCTTGCATAGGGAGAGGATGTCCCCTGAATTAACATCGGCCATGTGATCCTCCTCCAATGATTCAACCGTGATATCTTAATCTTCCGCCAATATCGAAATGACGTCGTGGTCGTAGATCATCGCCTGCAGGTTGTCCTTCGAGTCTCGGACCGGCAGCTGGCCGAAGTCGTTCTTGCGCATGATGCGCGCCGCTTCGGAGATCGACGTCTTCTTGAACACGGTCATCGGGTTCCGCACCATGATGTCCCTCACGGGCAGGCCGGGCAGGTCGATCTTCGAGACCTCGTACCACAGCTTCATGACGTTGCGCAGGCCGTCCCAGGTCCATTCGTCCTCGTCCTGCGGTATGCCCAGCTCCTCCATGGCGACCGAACCGTTGACGTAGCTCTTGTTGAATATGTCCCGGTCAGTGAGTATGCCGATCAGATGGCCGTTGTCGTCCAGGACCGCCAGCGCCGACGCCTTGCTCACTTTTAGAGTGACGGAAGCGACCGCCAGCGGTGCCCCGTGATAGATCGGGATGCATGGCGAGCGGATGACCTTCTCGACCGGCGCGGAGATGTTCTTCTTCTCCACGACCGACAGCAGATCGGTCGGTGTCAGGATGCCGACCAGCTTGTCCCCGTCGATGACCGGCAGGTGCCTCAGGTTCTGATGGAGCAGGATGCGAGCAGCTTCCTCCACCTCCGCCTTCGGTCCGATGGTGACCGGCTCGCGGTTCATGATAAGTGCAGCCTGGTCCTCGTCCGGCTTGTCGAAGATGTCCTGCCTGGTGATGATCCCTGCCAGCGAACCGTCGCTGCGCCTGACCACCGGCAATCCGGTCAGGTTGTGCTTCACCATGACCTTGAGCACCTCGTTACGGGATCCGGGCACCTGGGCCACTATCGGGTTCGACGTCATTACCTCGCCCACGGTGGTCAAGGCTCTACCTCCCCTTCCGGCTTCACCACTAGGACCGGGCACTTGGCGAAACGGATGACCCGCTCCGCCACCGAGCCCAGCAGCAACTTTGAGAATCCGGTCCGGCCGAGCGTGCCCATGACCACCAGGTCGTGATCGGAAGACGCTTCGACGATCTTGCGGGCCGGTGCGCCCTCCACGATGGATACGGTGACCTTGACGCCCAGCTTCTCGCCTTCCGACTTGACGTAGTCGACCGCGTCCTTTCCTTCCTTCTCCAGGAGCGAGTATACGCTCACCACCGTGGAGTCCATCGGGAAATTGATGAACGAGGTCTGGTCCACCACGTACAACGCCGTCACGTCGGCTCCCATGAGCTTTGCCAGTTCCAAACCCTTGCTGATCGCTGCTCTGGTGTATTCGCTACCGTCCGTGGGTACCAGTATGTGCTTGAACATGTTCACGTCACTTCCTCCAAATATGTTTCCCGTAACAGACTAGACACGGGTCTTCCGGGCTGGACCTCAGCACCAGATCGGTCAAAGGATCTCCCCCTTTGGACCGCAGGACCATGAAATCGCATGGAGACCCTGGTTGTATGTTAAATGAGTCGTTTCGATTTAAAAGTATTCGTGCATTTGTAAATGCCATATCCAAGAGGGGGGTCAGTTCCTTCATCCCCTGGGAACGCAGTATGAGCGCCGCGGTCTCGATCTCCTGGAGCATGTCCGGCATCGATACCATCGCGTTGTCCGTGCCCAGCGCCACCCGGGCGCCAGAGTCCAGCATCATCTTCAGCGGCGGGACCGAACCGAAGAACAGGTTCGAGCGGGGGCAGACGACGATCGGGGCCTTCGCATCGCTGCAGGCGACCACGTCCTCCCTGGTCGCCTTGGTCATATGCACCACGAACCGCGGCTTTAGGTCCAGTATCTTGCCGATGTCCTCCCGAACCCGTTCCGACGCATGGATGGCGAAACGGGCACCCTTCCTGTTCACGTGTTCTGCCAGGGCGCTCAGCTCCCCGTAGTCCCAGTCGGATATCGAGGAGACGGCGATGCCATTCGCCACCTTCAGGAGCGCGTTGATCTCCGATGACACGTACTTCAGTCCTGCCGGGCGGGCCATGATGATCGGTTCGGCGCCGTTGCCTTTGGCGGCCGCCAGGGCCTGCGCCCCCTCCACTCCGCCCTCGCGGAAATCGACGTAGCTGGAGACACCCCTGGAGAACATGGACCGGGAGAGCCGCACCATCGAGGCCGTCAGATGGTTCAATGGCATGTTCCTCAGGATGCGGTGCTTCAGCCCATCGGGAGGGGCGACCAGCTCCTCCAGCGAAAGCCGCGTGTCCACCGGGACCACATAGTCTGCGATGTGGGTATGGCAGTTGATGAGGGTGGGAACGATGACGCCCTTCACGGTGGCCATCTTTGAGGTCCCCTCGCCGACGCTCCTCACCAGGCCGTTCTCGAACTCCACGTGCCCATCGATGAACCCGTCGGCGGTAAGCAGTTTACCGGATGCTAGCTCCATGGGGAATGTCATGCCCTCGTCATTATTTCAAGATGCCCAGTCCGGTGGTCGGTGGCGAACGTTTAATAATCCGACCCAGGTTCTCGCGCCCTCCTCCGGATGTCATCTTCGCTCAGGTGGGGCTCTCTAGCAATCTTATTAACTCAGACCAGTTCTCTATTATTGTGATGTTGACCGTCATGAGCGCAGTGATCCCGACATTGGTGGCCCAGCGGTGCTTTGATCCTAGGGGTGAGAGGAATGGTGACTGACGCCGAAAGGCATAACCTCATCATCGTTGCCGTGGACGGTTCCGACGGCAGTTCCAAGGCCACCCATAAGGCGGCATCATTGGCCAGGGGAATATCGGGAACAAGACTGACCGTGGTCCACGTCATAAATACGAAGGATTATTCGATATTGATCTCCGAAACGGATGACCGGGAGGCGGAAGCCCGGGCGACCTGCATCATCAATGACGCACTGGAGATCGTGAACTCCGAGGGTGTAGTGGCCAGATCGGCGGTGCTCCACGGCCACCCGGTGGCGCAGATCATCAAGTATGCCGAGGACCACCGGGCCGACCTGATAGTGACCGGGAGTCGGGGCTTGCATGGGGCAAAGGGTATGTTGGTCGGGAGCATCTCGGAAGCACTGACCAAGAGAGCGAAATGCTCGGTCCTGGTGGTGCGATGAGCGGTTCTGGAGGATCGATCCATAGGACATCGATTCTGCAGCATCACTTGGCCAGTTAATGTCCAAGGAAATTCGTCCGAAGATTCGTGAGAAACAAATTTATAATATGCTTTTTGTTCAGGGCCTAAAGGTGCTTTCAATGGCTGCAAAGATCAAGGCAGAAGAGTGCGTAGGATGCGGTGCTTGCGAGGATGTCTGTCCACAGGGATGCATCAAGGTCACAGAGGTCGCGGTCGTCAACGAGAAGGACTGCGTCGACTGCGGCGCTTGCGTCGATGAGTGCCCGAACAACGCGATCACCGTAGACTAAACGGGTCTGTAACAAACCCCTATTTGACGGCCGTCGCGGTCATAGCGCCGTTCGTCACATTCCATTATTTTTGATCCTATTCTTCAATTCTCTGACATCGTGACTTAAGCAAACAAGTAGAGGCCGAACCCCATCACCAGAGCGACGAGCCAAGAGAAATAGGTCAGGTTCATGACCTTCCTCCCTTTACACTTCTTGAACGATTTCCCATTCCAAAGCCATCTGATCACGATCCACACCGCTAGTATCTCCGCTATCCCTCCGAGAACGGCGTGTACCGAAATGATCGCGATGATCGGGTCGATCGATCCGGTCTTCAGGTCCACAAGCAGGAAACCAGGCAGCATCAGGAAGAGGATGGCGGCCGTGTTGAGAACAGTGGCGGTCGTGAAAATAATTCCATGGTCCCGGAGCTTGTGCCGAAACTTGAATCGGTGATATCCGTACAGCAGCAACCCTAGTATCACTAGCTGGACCACAATGTCGATGTCCGATGCAAGACTATCTCCCCAAATGTGATCACACCCGACCTCTTGTCCCCTGATCCGAACAGGGCAAAGGACGTGAATGGGCAAGCTCTATGCATTGCCTTACCGTAGAACGTCTTGGAACGAGATGATTAACTATTTTTGGGAGAATGGAGAATGCAAGATCTATCGGTTTCGATGCCAATGAATGATCATCCTTTCGGGAAGATCGTCTCTCCCACGATCGAAAAACAGACAGGAATAGAGTTGATAGGACTCTGAAATTCATGCCCAGTACGGCTTCATCACGTACTTGTACACCGAGTTCGCTGCGGTCGCCCCTTCCCCGCAGGCGACCACTATCTGCCTGTATTTTCCTGGGTAGACGACCGTGTCCCCACAGGCGAACACGCTTCTTCTTGATGTCCTCATCTCTGTGTCCACCTTGATCTGGTTTCCTTCAAGCGCGACCTTCCACTTTTCCAGGAACTCCAGCTCGGGCGTGACGCCGATGTTGATCACCACCATGTCCACATCGAGGCGCATCTCCTGGGGGGGATCGCCGACGTTGAGGACCGCGCCATCGACCTTATCCTCTCCTAATATCTCCTTGACCTCGGCGGACATGATGGTCTTTATGTTCTTGGCCACCACACGATCGACGATGCACCCGTCCGCCCGGAAACAGTCCCGGCGGTGCACGATGTAGACCTGGGCCACCTCGGACGCCAACAACGCCATCTCCAGCGCGCTGTTGCCTCCTCCGACGAAGAGGATGCGCTTCCCGGCCAGGTCCTTTTTCTCCGGGAGTTTGTGGAATACGCCCCTGCCCTTAAGGCGTTCCTCTCCTGGTGCGCCCAACATCTTGGGCATGAACAGACCGGTCCCGATGGCCAGGATGACGGTTTTGGTCTCGTATTCACCCTTATCGGAGATGACGACCAGACCCTCGCCCTTATCGACGATGTCCTTCACCACCTCGTGCTCCCTGATCTCACAGCCGGAGCTCTTGGCATGGTCCACCATGGACCACCCCAGTTCGTGGGCATGGATCTCGGTGACGCTCGGATAATTGGCTATGGTCTTCTCGGGATAGACATTGATCAGCTGGCCGCCGGCATCGCCGGCATCGATGATCAGGGTCTTGAGCTTGCGTGACATCGCATAGACGCCCGCGGTAAGTCCGGCCGGACCTGCCCCCACTATCACCAGATCATAGACCATTCGGCCATTGAATATTGGGTGATATTGATAATCGTTTCCCTAGGGAAAAGTTTCCAATTATCTATGGATTTCAATCGCTGAGTTTGAAATCGTACGAAAAACATATACAAGATAGCCTGGGGATTCCAAGCCTCTTGGAAGATGATATGTCAGGGGGCTTTACCCTCTTGGCTCTTGATCACTTCCTTTTTACCCTCGTTCGAACTTTCTTTACTTCCTTATCGACGGCCTTTCCCACATCACGGGCGCCTTTCTGGACTTCCTTTATGCCTCCTTTGACTCCTTTCTGTACATCCGCTATTCCCTTGTCAACATCTTTCTTTAAGTCGCCTTTCATCTTGTTCACCTTTTGTAGACTGGTTTCTGTCCAGCTATCCAATGTCCGTTGGTATCATCGACTATAATAGATGCACCAGATGCAATATCCAACTTCAGCCAGAAGGTCGCTATAGGGGCGAAAAACTTCGTCAGCCCAGAATAAGATCAGCGCAGAATTATCGAGCGTTCATCCATATTGCGAAAAAATAGATGATGAATTAAGTGGTCGTTTGTCCTGGAATACGATACATCCAAGCTTAGGATTGGGTGAAGCATCAGGGGATCTCGAATGATTGTTTATGCTTTATCTCTTCGAACCCTCTTCGCCTCCTTATCGATGGTCCTGCCATCGGCTCTGGAGTCCCTGTCAAGATCCTTGACGCCACCCTTCACGCTTTGAGGAATATTCTCAATCTTCTCGTCAATTATGTCTGTTTTTGCATTTGCTTTCAAGTCATGCTTCATGGAATCACCTTTACGTCAGGAACTTCCCGGCCAAATACCATTTGAGAACATCGAGTACTTCAGAAGTGGTAGCAATAAATTGCAGACTATCATACAAAAACCGTCGTCAGGGCGGGTAAATAGCAACCTAATCTAAGCGTTGATTTGAATAAAAACAATGTTCATGGCTAGTAGAAAAAATGATGGGGAAGTGGTTTACCTCGCTACCAATCTTACAATGGTCCGGAGAGAGTAGGAAGGAAGAAACCGATTATGGTGGCGAATATCCAGATCAGCACCGCGATGATGAGCGCCTTGACCCAGCCGATCTTATACAGTCCTTTCAGCGCCAATAGCCAGACTATCCCGGCCACGACGGCCGCCAATAGACCATTTCCGATCACAAAGTAGACCACAATATAGACAACGGTACCGATGATGGCAGCTACCAGGGCTGTACCCAGGCCCTCCTTCTCTCCCATTATTTTGGTGACGAAGTAAATGATAACTGTCGATACCACTAATGCGACCAACAGATAGAGTATGCTTGATGCATCAACCATGACCATCATGTTTGAACAATGGCTATAAGGCTCGAGCTCAATGAAATAGTGGAATTCGATGAAAATCCCGCTATCGACCCCTTGAATCCTCTAAGAATTGATAGAAACGTGAATGGAACTTGAAAAGGATCGGACCGGTTCGAAGAAGAACCGGCCCTGCTAGGGCTCTAGGCATTTATAGGGTCATGGCGGGATCGATCACAATCCCAGTACGCCCACTCCCAGGGCTACCAATATCGCCGCTATGATGACCACTATGATCACAGCGAATATCACTGCCAGGATCGCGATCGCCAGCGCCCTGAGCCATCCGACATTGAACAGCGTCTTATAGAGCCCGAGGAACGCTAGGAAGGCGACGATCGCAGCCACGATAAGTGCCACGCCCGAGCTGGTGAATATGTTCGTGAGCAGGAACGTTCCCACATAGACCAGCGCAAAGACGATGCCCCCCAGGAGCATTCCGAGCATGGCCGCCCCCATGGTCGCCGTTCCTCCGGTCATTACCTTTGCGGCAAGCCACAGCGGGATCGATATGATGACCCATCCGATGATCAATACGATGATCGCAATAATCAGTTGTACGAGATCCATGTTTCTACCTTCAGGTCGTTTCGACCGACCAAGTGACAATTTGAGTTTTAGCTATAAAACCAAATCGTCCAGGATAGAGTCCACCTGGTATGGGATATCACTTCTCCCTCCATCTGGACTTGGAAATCCCGATCCAAAGGAACACTAGCGATAGGCTGATAAGTACAGCCCAATCGATGATCAGTTCCTCGTTGGTCGATACCAAGGACCCGCTCAGGTTCTGTACTATCTGTGCCGCGTATGTGGTCGGGGAAAGGTAGGCCAGGTACCGATACGGCATCGGGATGTAGGTTATCGGATAGTACACCGGGGCCAAGGTCGAGAACAAGGTGGTGAGGAGACGGGTGAAGGCGAAGCTCTGCACTATATCAGAGGAGAGAGTGGCCAGAGCGAATCCGAGCGACACCGAGGTGACGAAGACCAGCGCCAACACCACGACTATCCCCCCCAGTTGCACCAGCGTCACCGGCACGAAGAAAAAGAACAAGGTGGAGAGGATGGCTATGGCCGGCATGGAATAGATGAGCTCGGAGATCGCTATCCCGACCACGTAGACGGATGCGCTGGTCGGCGAACTGACCACCATGTCCTGGAGCTTGAAATCGTTCTTGAGGTGGGACAGGTCCGCCTGCAGCGATGTCCCGCTGGAGAACATGGTCATGATCAGGCCGCCTATGATCGCCGGTCCCAGCAGGCTGCCTTGGCTGACGAACCAGATGAGGGTGAGGAACGAGAGCGGGGCCAGGACGGTGTTCAGCAGCACCACCGGGTAGTTCTTCATCTCGTAGATCGCGTTCACCAGTATGGACGCGAGCAGCTGCCCCCTGATGCGTCTCATTTGCCGCCGTCCTCATCGTTCATCGTTCCCCCGCCAACGACATCGGAGAATATGTCGTCCAGGTCTATCGGGTTGAGGGAGAACTGGGTCTTCTTCTCGATCAGTATCCTTGATAGCCTCAGGGCCTCGTCCTGGGTGGTCATGATCTGTACCTGACCGTCCTTCCTGGCCAGGACCTCGCCCTCGACCTCCGGCAGGTCGACCCCATGGGGCACCTTGACGCTGTACTGGTGCCTGATCCTCTTCCTCAGATCGTTCATGCTTCCCAGCGCCAGCAGCCTTCCGTTGTCCAGGATGCCGATCCGGTCCGCGACCCTTTCCGCCTCCTCCAGGTAATGGGTCGTCAAGAACATGAACCGGTCCTTGCTCAGGTCGGTCATGAGGTTCCATATCTCCTGACGGGAGATGGGGTCCAGGCCGGTGGTCGGTTCGTCCAGGAAGATATAATCGGATTCAGCGGCGATGACCATGGCCACCAGGACCTTCCGCTTCATCCCGCCCGAGAGGGTCCGGTTGAGCCGGTTGGCAACCTCTGCCAGACCGACCCTGGCCAGCGCCTCGCTCCCTTTGCTCCGGGATTCCTTGTAGGTCATCCCCCGCCATAGAAGATACGAGGAGACGCTCTGCAGGGGGGTCATCCATTGGACCGCCCTCCCCTCCTGTGGGACGATGGACATCCTTTCCCGGAGGATCTTGGCGTCCGCCATCACGTCCAGTCCTTCTATGGTGGCCTTGCCTGATGATGGTTCCAGCAGGGTGGAGAGTATCCGGGTCAGTGTGGTCTTGCCCGCCCCGTTCCTCCCGATCAGGGCGAAGATGCCGTTGGCTGGTATGGAAAAATCAACCGAGGTGAGGGCCTTCTTGCCCGTGCTGAAAACCTTGCCGATGTCGCTGCAGACTATCTCGCCATCACGCACCATGGAGGATCGATAGGTTCTTCCAAACCCCTCAACGTTCTGGATATCACACAAGGGATACTATTTCAAAATGTTTGTTCTCGGCAGGTCCGACCAAGTCCTTGACCTAAGAGTTAGACGTTGAGCTTCGCCGGGGCGGCATGCAATAGGTTATAGGACAACGGAACCTTTCCTTATCAATGGCGCCCAAACCGAAAAAGGCTGCGAACTCCGAAGACGAAGAAGGAGAAGAGCAGGTGTCCTGCGAGAAATGCGGAAGCACAGAGTACGTGGCAGTTCTAAAACAGAACGGAAGCGGCAAGCACTATTCGGTCAAGTGCAAGAAGTGCGGGACCGAGTTCTCAGAGAAGTAGTTCGGAAAGGTGAAGAACAATGGGCCTTTTCAGAGGTTTCATCTCCGTCGACATCTCGGAGATAGGAGAACTGGTCAAGCTCGATCGCGAGCTGCAGAAGGTGGGAGGCGGCATGAGGCCGGTCTCGATGGACATCATCCATGTGACCCTCAAGTTCCTGGGGGAGACGGACGAGGCGGCCATCCCCAAGATCATCGAGGCCATGGACAAGGCGGTGAAGGGAGTGCCTCCCTTCGAGATCGCCTTGAAAGGAATGGGATCTTTCCCTTCCCCGAACAATATCCGGGTGGTATGGGTGGGAATGCAGGGGGCGGAAGCCCTGGTCGGCATCGCCAAAGTATTGGACGATGAGCTCGCAAGACTGGGTTTCGAAAAGGAGGAGAGGCCGTTCTCGCCGCATCTGACCGTCGGCAGGATGAAGGACCCGACCGGAACGGAACAGGTCAAGGGCATCATCGAACGGTTCAAGGACCACGACTTCGGCACCAGATCTGTGAGATCCATCAGGCTGAAGAAGAGCGTGCTCGGTTCAAAGGGCCCGACCTACACGACCGTTGCCGAGGTCGTTCTTCAGGGATTGTAGTTCTCGAACATCGAGAACTCGGTCTGTTTCAGCATGTCCGCCGGGGGATGGTCCTTCACGAACTCGATGTTGTAGTTCCCCTCGATGAACTCCGGGTTCCGGAGGACCAGCCGGTGGTACGGGATGGTGGTCTTTATGCCGGTGACCGTGTAACGGTCCAGGGCGTCCCGGGCCTTGTTGAGGACCTCGGTCCGGTCCTTGCCATAGACGATCAGTTTGGCCAGAAGGTTGTCGAACTCGGTGGGGACCACATACCCTTCGTAGGCATGAGAGTCGATGCGGATGTTCTCGCCGGCCGGTTCCACGTATTTCTCGATGCGACCCGGCGTCGGCATGAAGTTGTTGAACGGGTTCTCGGCATTGATGCGGAACTCCATCGCACATCCCTTCGGATGGACAGAGCTCAGTTCTTTGGTGACGTCCTTGTCGGTGGCGATGGAGAGCTGCATCTCCACCAGGTCCAGCCCGGTGCACGCCTCGGTGATCGGATGCTCCACCTGGATACGGCAATTGGCCTCCATGAAGTACAGGTGTCCGTCTCCCATCAGGAACTCGAAGGTCCCCAATGATGTGTAGCCGGCCTTCTTCACCGCCTCCTTGACCAGGGTGCTGATGCGTTCCCGCATCTCCTCGTTGACGGCGCAGGACGGCGTCTCCTCCAGGATCTTCTGGTGACGGCGCTGGACCGAGCATTCCCTCTCTCCCAGGCAGTAGGCGTTGCCCCTTGAGTCCCCGACCACCTGGAATTCGATGTGGCGCCCCCGAAGGAACGCCTTCTCCATGTAAATGGTGGGGTTGTTGAACGCCTTGGTGGCCTCGTTCCTTGCCGAGGTGAAGGCGTCTTCCATCTCCAAGTCGTTGTTGACGACCCTCATACCCCGTCCGCCGCCCCCGCCGGAAGCCTTCAGCATGACCGGGTAGCCGATGCGGTTGGCCTGCTTCTTGGCGTCCTCGGCGTCCTTTAGCGGCTCGAGCACGCCTGGCATGACCGGCACGCCGACCTTGGTCATGAACGCTCGCGAACCGAGCTTGGTGCTCAGCAGCTTCATGGCTCGCGGGTTTGGACCGATGAACGAAAGGCCTTCCTCCTCGCAGCGCTCGGAGAACTCGGCCTTCTCTGACAAGAACCCGTATCCGGGGTGGATCGCCTCCACCTTCATCCGGTTGGCGACATCGAAGATGGCGTCCATGTCAAGGTAGCCTATAATGCCGGGCTTTGACTGAAGCTCTACCGCCCGGTCCGCCAATCCGACATGCTTGCAGTGCTTGTCCGATGGGGTGTAAACAGCGACCGTGGGAACACCAAGTCTCTTGCAGGTCTTGATGATCCTTATCGCGATCTCGCCTCTGTTCGCCACTAGGACACGGTTGAACATTCTGACGCACCTTAGACACGTCGTGGCATGCGACGCTCTCCCTCGGTATAATCATTGTTTAGATAAAGCTTACCCGTTTGGATGCCACCATTTCCTTGCCGATATTCGTAGCGGGACTTCGGGTTGCGTGCATTCTTGATCTTGAACGCGTCACTTTCGCCGCATCCAGATGCCAATTGCGAAATGCGGAGGCGACTGGACGGATTTCGAGCTTCGAGTTCTCCCCCAAACCTATCGAAAAAGTATCATGCAACCCTGTGGTGTCCACACTATTTTGGCTGAACATGGGAGGGATGAATTCAATATTGGTCGCGTCTTCCCGTCGACAGTTCATATCAATATTGTGGTCTGAGAATTGACAATTCGAAGTATCGTATTATTTTCACATTACCATTATATTTTTTGTGCCATACTATTTATATCGACAGTCGCCGTAGTATTGTTCCGGGATGCACTATGCCAAGTTCATTAGTTAGAGAAGCACTAGCGAATGCTGGAATCAAACAACCCGTCAATGGCGTTGTGGATAACCAGCAAGCGGCACCAGCACAGCCGGTCTACCAACAAGCATCGTCTTCAGCGCCGACAGTGAGCGCAACGGACGAGGAATTGATCCGTATCGCCGCCCAGCTGGATGTCTGTATCAAGATCATCGGTTGCGGCGGTGGGGGCTGCAACACCATCAACCGCTGCGTCGATGCCGGCATAAGCGGAGCACAGCTCTGCGCCATCAACACGGATGCCAAACATCTCCTTACGATCAGGGCTCCGAAGAAGATCCTAATCGGAAAGTCCCGGACCAAAGGTCTGGGCGCAGGGGCGAGGCCAGAGGTCGGGGAGGAGTCCGCCCGCGAGAACGACGTCGAGATCAGGAGCTTCTTGACCGGTGCCAACATAGTTTTCGTTACTGCGGGCATGGGAGGCGGAACCGGAACAGGATCGGCACATTATGTCGCCGGTATCGCCAGGGAGCAGATCAAGGCTTTGACCCTGGGTGTCGTAACCATTCCGTTCAAGGCCGAGGGGACCATCAGGATGGAGAACGCAATGGCGGGTCTGGACAAGCTAAGACAGGCCTGCGATACGACGATCGTCGTTTCCAATGACAAGCTTCTGGAAATGGTCCCTAAGCTTCCGGTTGAAGCGGCATTCAAAGTGGCGGACGAGGTCTTGATGCAGACCATCAAAGGCCTGACCGAGATCATAACCAAGCCCGGACTGGTCAACCTGGACTACGCCGATATCCAGACCGTCATGAACGAGGGCGGGGTGGCATTCGTCGGTATCGGAGAGGCGAACAAAGATTGCGAAGACAGGGTGAAGGAAGCGGTCCACGAGGCACTTTCCTCTCCGATGCTGGGAGAGATTGACCTCAAGGGGGCGAAAGGCGTCCTGATCCGGGTCGTCGGAGGGTCGGACATGACCGTTGGAGAGGCCCAGATGGCCGCGGAGATCGTCAACAAGGCGGTCAGTGACAGGGCCAGGATCATATGGGGATGTTCCATCGACCCGGAGCTCGAGGGAACCATCAAGATATTGTTGATCGTCACCGGTGCCAAGAGCAAGTACATGCTGGACGCACGAGGAGTTCACGGCATGAACACCCAAGGGGTACAGAGGGAGGTCCAACAGCACGATCCGAATGCGATGCCCCAGCAGTACCAGCAACCGAGGCAGAGCAATGATGACGGTATCGACTTCGTGCACTGAACTTGAGCAAAAGAGACCGGCGCTTCCTTGGCATTGACCGGTAAAGCGCACCAATTTCCCCCTTTTTGCTGGCCGGAAACATGATTTGGAGTCGTCCGACCACCCGTGAATTTCCGTCTATGGCGATGCGGATCTCATGAAACGGTCGATGATCGTCCTGGGGTCCATACCAACCAATGGGCATTCCATCACTTCCGGGGTGACCTTTGCCACGATAAGTCTGGTTTTCCGATCCTGGAGCGCTTTGAGAAGGGCCTGTTCATCGGAAACGATCGAAACCTCCTCAAAGCCAGCCCCCAGGGCGATGGAGGCCAGGTCCGCTCTCCTGGAGGACAATGTGGCCTGGCCCCCGGTGGACCCATATGACCCGTTGTCAATGATGACCAACAGGTAGTTCTCCGGCGACCTGTCCGCTATTGTGGCCAGCGAACCGAGGTTCATGAGAACCGAACCGTCACCGTCGATCGCTATGATCCTCTCGTCTTGGCATGCCATGGCCAATCCCAATCCGATGGAAGATGCCAGTCCCATCGAACCGAGCATATAGAAGTGTCTGGGCGAGTCCCTGATCGAGAAAAGTTCCCGTGATGGGTCGCCGATATTGCAGACGATAAGGCTTCCGGATTCCCGTTCAGCGATGACCCATAGTGCATCCACTCTCTTCAAGATCGGCACCTCCAGTATTCCAGGTCGAAGAGCAATGCGACCGGCTTCCTCTCTCTGGAGGCGGTGGCCGCCGCCTTCGCTACGCGGTCCTCCGAATCGACCGGATCGGGCGACCAATGCTCTATACCGATCGCATCAAGCAACGGGACCGTGGCCTTTCCCATCGGTACCTGGCCGTCCACTTTTTCCCCCATCGTCCCCCGGTGGGAGATGATCATCAGCAATGGTATTCCGTAGAGCATGTTCAAAGAGGTCAGGGCATTGACCGAATTGCCCAAACCGGAGTTCTGCATCAGGATGGCTGGCCGTTTGCCCCCCATATAAGCGCCGGCGCATACGCCCACTCCCTCCTCCTCTCTGGTGACCGGGACATGGACCACGTCCGGGTCGTCAGAGATCAACTTGAGAAGGGGACCGAGCTTGACGCAAGGTACGCTGGTGACGAAGTCGATCCCCCCGCGCTTGAGCCCGCGAAATATCCGCTCACTGTTAACGTCATCGCGGTCGGTACGAACGTTCATCCCCAGACCTTCAGGTCCACGCTCTCTATCCTGACCTTGTCCCCTTCCGATTTGACCACCACCCCGGAATGCACCTTCTGCATCATGCAACGGTGGGGAATGAACCTAACGGTCTCGCCGATCTCCAGGATCTTGTCGTTCATGACCACTCCCTCGAACGCGGCGACCATGCAGATGCCGACGTCGACGGGCGGCCGTTCATCGATCCCGATCCGGGATTGAGGGCCGATCACCTGGACGGTCAATATCGAGTGGTCAAGGGCGATGACCTGGGCGAAGTGCACTATCGGACATCCCAGGCAGCGGTAGGACACCTTGTCCCCGATCCCCACCTTCGCCTCCCGGTCGAATGGGAAGATGTGCTCCCGGCACGAGGGTTCGCCGGGCAGTGGCGCCAATATCACGTCGGACGAGCCCCCGCCTACCAAGGCGGAGACGCTCTCCCTTTCTCTCCTTTCCAGCGACTCCCTGAGCTTCTCCAGGTTCTCGGCGTACCGTTCCTGGGAAAGCATCGAGCAGTCCTCGAGCTTCGATCCCTTCCCCAGCGCCGCAGCGAAGCGGCGGCAGTTAGGCAGTCCACATTGTCCACAGTTGAATCCCGGCAACAGTTCCACTATTCCCATGTTCTCACTCTCCCGAATAAAAGACCGACCCATCGATGTGTCTGAGCACACCACGGTGGTGCTCCTTCCCAGTTCTCATCTCCCCGGCGCATAGGGTGCATATTCCAAGCGGGGGCGTGTGCCTGAGCCTCATGTCATCGTCGACCTCGACGGCCTCCAATACCAGCTCGGCAAAATCCGCCGAGCCTTTCCCAGTGAGTCCATTGGCCTCCACCAGCATGCAGGCCGGGTTCACTTCCAGGACCCTTTCCCTGAACACCTCCCTCTCTGCCTGGGAGACCATGTCCCCCTTGGTGATCACGACCAGGTCGGCTGTCACCAGCATTGGCCCGATCTTGAGCGGGGTGTTCGGTCCCACCGTCGCGTCGATCACGCAAACCGCCAGGCACTTGTTTGGATAGGGGGCGCAGCGAAGGCAGAGCCCGGCCGTTTCCACCAGCAGGACATCCGAGTTCTCCGATCTCGCCCATTCCACCATGCCGTCCGTGTTGAAGGCGGCGAAGTGGTCCGGGCACATGTCCCGCGATAGTCCGACCTTGATCGGTATTCCATAGGCCTGGAGCCTCTTCTCATCATCGGTCCAGAGACAATCGATCTTGACCAACGCCGGTCTGAGGGCCTTTCGTTTCAAAACTTCGATCAGCCCTATCAATACCGATGTCTTTCCCGATCCCGGGGTCCCGGCCACGACCACCAGCCTCATGATGAGTTCACCACCCCGCCGTTGCGGATGATCTCACGAAGACCGAGGATATGCTCGTCCATCTCGGTAAGCCGATGGCATGCCTGCTCCTCTTGGGAGCTACGCTCCAGTACAGCACGCATCCCACCGCCGGCCATGATGATACGGCGTTTCGCCACCATCGCCAGCCCGAAGCCGGTGTTGCCTGACGTGCTCTCCACCAAGGACGATCCTTCTTTCAGTTCACCCGACGACTCGGCCTTTGTCACCATGGACAGGGCTATCCTATCCTTCGAGCTGCCGCCCGGGTTCATGAACTCGAGCTTGACCAATACGGTGGCATCGAGCCCTCTCGCTAGCCGGTTTAATTTCACCAAAGGCGTCCGGCCGATGGTCTCAAGTATGCTGTTGCTCCACATGTTCAAAACTCTCCACAACACACGCCCATAAGCGGAATCCTGCATGAGGTGTGAAGAACGAATTCCCTACGTGCGTCTGGACGCGCCATGAGAAGGTGAATCTCGAAGGAGGATTGCCGATCCTAGAATCGTTGACCGAGTTGGCCAGAATTCCTTTGACAACAAAGACAATCCCTTCGATACATCCATTGAGGGAACGGTAGTGCAATATATAACATTAACGATTGTTAATTGTTATTGACTCGGTCAACATTACTGGAGCCGAACAATATGTTATAGATGCATCACCGAGATCGAATTTCTATCGATATTCGGGTCAGCGGTTCCTTTTCAGCGTCTATCAGAATTCTTTGTGATGAAGACCTCGATCGAACAAATCTCAATCAAGAATCCATCTCGCTAAGCGATCGATCCTCGATGATAACAAGGCACAAGTCGCCAGTTGTTGATCAGATTTGCGCTCCAGTTGCCACGTTTGTTTGAGTCCCTTATTATTGAACGCTCAGGTTAAATAATTAACAATAGTTAAATATGAAATATAACCCATTCTCCTTATGGGTGGATTCTATGGCAGAGATCAAGGTCGATTGCATGGGCAGGAACTGTCCAACGCCACTGGTTGAAACCAGGAAAGCGCTGCGAAGGGCGAAGATCGGAGATGTCATTGAGATCACCGGTGACCATCCAGCTTCCAAGAAGGAAATTCCCATGGCAGTTACGTCCTTGGGACAGGAACTCCTTGACATAAAGGACGAGGGAAAGACCTGGCGAATACGGATCAAGAAAGTGAAGGAGTGAGATAAATGGCAGAAAGGGCTACGATAATCCTTCACAGCGGGGATATGGACAAGGTCTATAGCGCGCTCATAATCGGGAATGGGGCGCTCTCCATGGGCATGGAGGCGACCATCTATTTCACCTTCTGGGGCCTCCAAAGGCTAAAGAAGGGCGGGTTAGATAAAGGAAAACTCTCAAAGATGAACATGCTCGGCCTGGGACGCTCCATGGTAAGATCAAGGATGGCCAAGGCCGGAGTCGCTGAGCTTGAAAAATTAATGAGCGACTACAAAGAACTGGGCGGAAAGATAATAGCATGCGAGATGACAATGGAGGTCATGGGCATCAAGAAAGAGGACCTGAGGCTCGAGCTCATCGACGAGTTCGGAGCTGTAGGTACATACGTCAACGATGCTAAGGACTCCAAGATAACGCTCTTCATTTGAGGTGATGACATGAAAGACAAGGTACATTATTTGGACAATTCGGCCACCACAAGGCTGGATGATCGAGTGCTGGAGGCGATGAGGCCATACTTCCTCGAACATTATGCGGTAGCGACTTCCGAGTTCGGATATTCCATGGGGTTGGATTCGAGGGAGGCGCTTGACGAAGCCAGGGCATCGATGACGAAATTCCTGGGGGCAACCCCGGAAGAATTGGTCTTCACTTCGGGCGACACGGAATCGAGCAACACGGCGGTCAAAGGCGCGGTCAAGGCGAACCGGAAAAAGGGAAAGCATATCATCATTTCCAAGCTCGAGGACTTCCCCGTCCTCAACAGCGCTAAGACGCTGGAGCAGGAAGGAAATTCGGTCACCTACCTGGACGTTGACGCCGAGGGCTTTGTGGACACCGACAAACTTCAGTCCAGCATCACACCCGAAACGGTCCTGGTCTCCATCCAACACGCCAATCAGGAGATCGGAACGGTTCAGGACATCAAGGCCGTGGCGGACATATGCCATGACAAAGGCGTCCTATATCATGCAGACGCCACCCATACGTTCCGGCGCCTTCCGCTGGATGTTTCTAAGATACCGGTCGATCTTCTTACGATCGCCGCCCATACCATTCACGGACCAAAGGGCGTCGGTGGACTCTTCATCCGGAAGGGAACCCAGATATCCAAATGGATGGACGGTGGATTCCAGGAAGCCAACCGGAGGGCAGGCCTGGAGAACATCCCCGGAATCATCGGGTTCGCGAAGGCCGCCGAACTGGTCACGGATGAGGAGAATGAGTACATCAGGGGTTTGCGGGACGGTCTGATCAAACGCATGATGGAAGCAGTGCCCCAAACCATTCTGAACGGCTCAGCGTCCAAGAGGACCCCGCAGAATGCCAACATCACCTTCCACTACGTCGAAGGCGAATCGATCACCCTGCACCTGGACATGAGGGGATTCGAGGTCAGTACAGGCTCGGCCTGCTTCAGCCGGACATTGGAGGCCAGCCACGTGATTATGGGCATCGGCGGAAACCACGAGCGGGCCCATGGTTCGATCCGGTTCACCTTCAGCCGGTTCAACGACATGGAGGATGTGGACGCGGCCGTCGAATCGTGCGCAGAGATCATAGCCAACCTGAGGAAGATCAGTCCATTGAAGAAGTAAGGTGAAAAAATGAAATTCCCATACAACGAAACGGTGCTGGAGCACTTCAAGAATCCAAAGAACGTAGGAAAGATCGAGAACGCGGACGGCAAGGCCATGGTGGGCAGTCCTGCCTGCGGCGACATGGTGGCACTCTATGTAATGGTGGACGAGGCGACAAAGGTCATAACCGACATAAAGTTCGAGTCGTACGGTTGTGCCTCAAACATCGCCACCGCTTCCATCATCACCGAGCTCGCCAAGGGCAAGACGATCGACAAGGCAAAGGAGATCAGCTGGAGGGATGCGGCGGATGCATTGGGAGGGCTGCCGAAGGTCAAGGTACACTGCTCCGTGCTGGCGGTCGAGGCTCTCCACGAAGCCATAACCAACTATGAGGAGAGGCACGGGCTGGTCAAAGAGAAGGTACCGACCACGGTGGAGATCGTGCAGCGCCGGCTGAAGACCGTCATGAACCCACTCGCCGGCCTGGACATCGTCCGGACCGAGATGGTGAAGGACATCAAAGTGGAGGATGGAGTTGTTTCGATCGACCTCGATCTGGCCGTGAACAACCTGTTCGCTTCCAATATCGAGGAGGAGATCAAGGAGAAGATCGGGAACATCTGGGACGTCAAAGAGGTCAAGATCAAGTTCGGGGACCCGGTGTGAAACGCCTTATCTAATCTCTTTCGTCTTTTCCTTCTTGCCATCACAAATCGATAGAACCGGAATACCCTTCTTTGATGTAGTTACATTCTTCACAATCGTTAATATGATATAATGATTCACCATTTGCGGTCGTGACAGACCTGGCAGGCAACCATGAAAGAAAACGAGGTCGCGAAGTCGTTGGTGGAGAAGAAAGCATCACTGCTGCTGGGCGGACGGGTAAAGATACCTTCGGACATGAAGCTCCCTTACAGGACTAGTTGTTCCACCGCCGGACCAGGAGCGGGGAGCACGGGGATAGTGCTCACCTTCGGCGGCATGAGGGTCAAGAAGGCGGTATCCCGTGAGGATGGGGACTTCGAACTGGTCCCTCACGACGGCCGTTACTCCCTATGGCGCAACGGCAAGATGTTCATCGAGGATGTGGAGATCAAGCCCGTGGTCTTCCATGCACCGGGACAGGCGTTCTTCAACCTTGACAATCGCTGCATCTACGGCTGCACCTTCTGCTCATCCCCTCTTCTGGATGAGGGACTGGACAAGGCAGATGGGAATGGAGAACGATGACTTTGCCATTTATTTGGGCAGAGAGCTGGGCAGGGCGTTCAAGGACCTTGGCAAGGAAGAGAGGGACTGGACGAGACAGATGGTGTTGGACAATGAGGAATTTGCCATGTATCTGGGCCGGGAATTTGGACGATCGTTCAAGGAACTCAGAAAGGACGAAAGGGAGTGGACATGGCAGCACGCCATGGAGAACTATAGCTTCGCAATATACCTGGGCCGGGAGCTCGGAAGGGCATTCAACAAGCTGGGCAGTGAAGAGAGAGACTGGGTGATGAAGAGCGAGCGCTTCGCCAAGGGCCTGGGCTGGGGCATCGGGGATTCGTCCGATGACCTGAGCAAGGATAGAAAGACGTAGGGAGCTGTCCGAATCAACCAAAGGCACCGCCCCCGAGTATCTAGATGGACGGCTTCAGACCACTGAACCTGTTTGGGGGGCTCCCGCTCCGACACCGTGTATCGACGGGATCCTGTGGAGGTTCAACGATCTTGGCCAGCAGAGGTCGGATCTTTCTTTTACGGACCGTGCAAGGGTCTTGTTCCATTTCTGAACCATTATTTTCGATTTCACATTAACTTGATGGTATTGTTCGGTCGAGAAGAATATCATCCGTTTTCTTCAGCGTGTAGCCTTACTGTAACGGCTCGGGATATCGACCCCGGGACCGGTCTGCCTTCAGAGGCACTCACATGAGGATGAGAACACAATTCAAGAGAGACCGGAGCGGTGGGATCGAGGGACTGCCGTTGCAGTTGATGATCATGGTATTGATAGCCGGGATCGGCTCTGCCGTCCTTCTGGGATGGATGGGCAATCTGAACGCACCTCAATCGATCGGTTCCGTCACCGCGACGCCGATGGAGCTGGTGGCCCACGATGGGAACGGCGATGGCATCTTTGAGGCCAGGAATGTTGATGTTACCATCACGGTTTCAGATGCGAAAGGAGATCCGGTGACAGGGGCAACCGTCGTGCTGGACGGGTGTAACATCGCCAAACAGGATGGTACCCGGCCATATGGAACGACAGATTCCAACGGTCGGATAACGCTCAACAACCTTCAGCTCACACAGACCGGAAAGGCGGTCGGGTTCGTATCTGTGACCGTCACCAAGAGCGGATACGGCACCGATTCCGGCCTGAGCATCCCGGTCATCTCGGGGTGATGGCTTGGCGATTAAGGACCGGCGAGGGCTTGAGGGGATGCCCCTCAAGCTCCTTATCGTTTCTCTTCTGATCTCCCTTTCGGCACCGGTCGTCCTTTCCAGTGTCAGCACGTTCCAGTCCGGGACCTCAGAGTCCCAGGCTCTGAGCGCGGCTGAGCATATCAGGCAAACGATAACCGCGGCGTACCTTTCCGGTCCCGGCAACCACCGGGTCATGGATTCGCCTTTGACCGACGGCAAGTGCACCATCACGATCGGCGGTGATCTCAACCAGACCGAGTCGATGGTCATTAAGGTGATCCATGAGGGCGGGGTCGACCGCATCTACTTAACAGACCCGTCCATCAGGGTCACAACCGTCAGTGGCCATCCTTTCCAATTGACCTCGGACACGGTTCGGATATCGTTCACCTGCGTATCCGGCAACGGGACCTATGTGGTGGTGGGCCTATGATGGAGTTCTTTTTATCCAAGGTATGGCTGTTCGTGTGCGGCATCGCCGTCACCAGCGTGCTGGTTCTGGCGTTCTCCGGGTTGGGCCATTCCGTGACCGACGACGAATCCCAGCGCCGGGTCGCTCAGATGGCAGATGCCCTGGACTCCGTTTCTGATTCACCTGACAATGTCCATATGACCATAAGGGTGGCGGACTACCTGCCGGATGGGAAGTCCCATCTCCTGATGTCGAAGGGATAAATCTGCATCGAATCCGGAGGCGTACGGAAATATGCGATAATGCACTCCTCTATATCCGTTAACGACAGCAATGGCACCAGCTCGGACAGCCTTACACTGGTCCATGGTGATATTCTCATTGTAACCAAGGACCCTGCGGGTAAAGGTATCATCCAGGTTCAGGTGGCGAAGGAACGTACCGTCTCCTTGACCGCCTGAACAAATCGTTCGCAATCGTTCTTGCTGGTGTAGAGATAAAATGATGCGCGGGCTGCCCCGTCGATCTCCCTTTTCAGGAAGAACGGATGAACGCAATGCATACCCGACCGGATCATTATCCCGGACATCTCGTCCAGGATCATGGCCACGTCGTGCGAGCGCATGCCGCTGATGTTGAACGAGTAGATGCTGCCGCGCGATTCCGGGTCCTCAGGACCTATGACGGTTATCTTCTCCTCTCCCGCCAGGCCTTCGGTGACGATACGGTTGCATTCGATGTCGTGCTCCATCACATCGTCCATACCGATCGTCCTCAGGTAGTCGACAGCCGTCCCGGAACCGATGATGCCAGCATAGTTCAGCAGACCGGACTCGAAGCGTTCCGGTATGGGGAGCAGGTCCACCTTGTCATAGGTGGTCAGGCTCACCCCGCCGCCGCCGACTATCAGGGGATCGACGTTATCGAGCAGTTCCTTCTTGCCGTAAAGGACGCCCACCCCGGAAGGGCCGAGCATCTTGTGCATCGAGAATGCGAAGAAATCAACGTCCATGTCCTCCATGTCGACCTTCATGTGCGGTGCCGACTGCGCCCCGTCGACCATGACCAGCGAGCCATTGTCATGCGATATCTCGCAGATCTCCTTGACCGGGATGGTAGTGCCGGTGACGTTGTTGGTCTGGACCACGCTGACGAGCCTGACCTTCTTACTGAGGGCCTGCTTGAGCGCTTCAAGGTCAAATGACCCGTCCTCCGGTGTGTCGACTATGACCCGATCCACGCCATCGGTCTTCTTAAGCAAAAGCCAGGGGACATGGTTGCTGTTATGCTCCATGTCCGTCGTTAGCACCGCATCCCCTTTCTTGAGGCCAAGGCCGCGGGCGATCAGGTTGATCGATTCGGTCGCGTTCTTGGTGAAGATGACCTGGTCGTACGAATCCGAACCGATGAAATCAGATATCTTCTCCCTCGCTTCGTCGACCTTGATCGAGACCTGGGTGGCCAGGCGGTGCACGCTCCTCCCGCCGCAGGCAGGATATTCATAATAATATGAATCCATGGCCTCGACCACCTGTCTGGGCCTGAGGCTCTGGCACGCCGTATCAAGGTAGACCGGGCTCTTCTCCCCTTTTGAAAGAATGGGAAAATCGCCCCTTATCCTATCGATGTCCATCGGACACGAGAATCAGGAAGAGCATATATCTATCCTTTTGGCAGACAGTTTTAGATACCTTCGGTGGAAATTGTATCATGGGATGCGTTCCAAATGATGCCGGTCCATGTATCTATGGGCCGGATGGGGGCAGATATATGAAGGATGGAATTGGGTCAGAAAAGGAAATGGACCGGACGCTGCAGCCACCGCGTGAATTACAGAAGAACGAACTCCATAGGCGAGTTATCCAAAGGACTAGACGGAGGAACAGGAAGGGTGGACCGACCGTTGGACCGGATAGTTCAGCTGCCAACCCCGATACCCCTCTAAGCCGTTTCATACGGAGCATAATAATCGATTACGAGAAGTGGCACGACGGGACCGGCTATGACCTGGATGCGCTGGAACAAGCCTCCGCCGACGAACGTTCAGCCATCGAGAAGGTCCTGATCACCAGTAAAGGACGCGACTGGCGCGACATCGAGGCGCTGGCCGAGCTGGACACTCCTCGTTCCCGGAAAGAGCTCCGCGACGCGTTCGCGACCGGTGATCTGCGGGTGCGAATGGCGGTGATAAGCTATGCACCGGACACCGTCAATCATAATGAGAAGCTCGAAGCCATCGTCCATGCGCTGCGCGTGGGGAACATCTACGGAGGGCTGTCACATGCCCTGGACCTGGTCGAGGAATTCCATCCACCAGAGGTGGTGGAGGAGCTGTTCCGCGGAGTCCAGGTACGGGAGGGGGAGGTAGCGGTGAACTTCGCAGCCATGCTCCTGTTCATCCATGGCAAGGCCCAGGAGCCCTTCGATTGGGCGCAGAGGCCGTTCCTGCTTCGCTTCAACACCGACGATGCGGATGAGCGCAGGACGGCGTTCGTGGAGCTATGTCAGATGATCGGAGTCAAGGTCGAGGACCATTCCGTCAGGATGACATGATGTGGGATTCGGTCAGCCATCGACAAGGTTCTGAAGGGCTCAGAGGGAAAGCGGTGGTTGACCAGTCAGTTTATTATATCGGATTTTGTGTTATCGATTGTTAAGGTACCGTCAGGAGATGATTTGCATTGAACGTGACGTATTTCGACAACAGCGCGACAACGAACGTCGACCCGAGGGTCCTGGAAGCAATGAAACCATTCTTCCTCGAGAGGTATGGTAACCCATCGAGCCTTCACAGCCTTGGCAGGAGCGCGGAAGAGGCAATGACCGCCTCCAGGGAAAAGGTCGCCAGGGCGATCAACTCAAATTCCAGTGAGGTGGTCTTCACCGGCGGGGGCACCGAAGCGGACAACATGGCACTGCAAGGCTACGTCTTCGCCAACCGGAAAAGGGGCAATCATATCATCACCACCAGGATCGAGCATCACGCGATCCTGAACACCTGCGAGTTCCTGGAAAGAGAAGGTTTCAGGGTAACATATCTGCCGGTGGACGAGTTCGGATTGGTCGATCCGGAGAAGGTCAAGGAGGCGGTCACCCGGGAGACCCTGATCGTTTCCGTTATGGCGGCCAACAACGAGATCGGCACGATCGAGCCGGTGAGGGCTATAGCGGAGATCGCCCATGACAAGGGGGCGGTCATGCACACCGATGCCGTCCAGTCCATCACCAAGGTACGTACCGACGTGGTCAAGGAACATATCGACATGCTGTCCATGTCCGGCCACAAGTTCCATGCGCCGAAGGGGATCGGAGCTCTATACTTGAAGACCGGGGTCAAGATACGGCCGCTCGTATACGGCGGGGGTCAGGAGCGTGGGTTGCGCTCATCCACCGAGAACATCCCAGGTATCGTGGGCACCGGCAAGGCGATCGAACTGAGCATGGCCGAGTTCGACGATGATGTCCAGAAAATGACCCGGATGAGGGATAGAATGATCAAGGGAGTCCTGTCGACCATCTCAGACTCTCACCTGAACGGCCACCCCACAGAACGGCTATGCAACAACGCACATTTCCGGTTCGATGGGGTGGAAGGCGAGTCGTTGCTGATCTACCTGGACCAGCAGGGTTTCTGTGTCTCCACCGGATCGGCCTGTTCCTCCAGGTCGACCGGGCCCTCGCATGTGCTTTCGGCTCTGGGACTTCAACGCGAGCAGATGCACGGCTCACTCCGCGCGAGCCTGTCCAAGTTCAATACCATGGAAGAGATCGACCGCTTCCTAGAAGTAGCACCCTCGGTGGTAAAGAAATTAAGGGAGATGTCTCCAATGTATGATGCGAAGGTGTGTTAGAATGGGCTATTCCCGAAAAGTATTGGAGCATTTCACCAACCCCAGGAACGTGGGAGAGATCCCAGACGCAGACGGCGTCGGAAAGGTAGGGAACCCTGCCGACGGGGACCTGGTCCATATATATATCAAGGTCAAGGACGACGTCCTCGACGATGTAAAGTTCAAGACCATGGGGTGTGCCGCGGCAATCGCCACGTCCAGCAAGGTCACCGAAATGGCCAAGGGGATGACCCTGATGCAGGCCCTGCAGCTGACCCGCGAGGACGTCGCGAACGCATTGGATGGACTTCCCCCAGGGAAGATGGAATGTTCCAACCTTGGTGCGGACGCGCTGCACATGGCCATCCGGGAATACCTGATCAAGGAAGGCAGGGAAGCGGAGGCACCGGCGGCGATAGACGAACGCGGTGACCAGTGCGTCGTAGGAGCTCCTATCAGGCCTCACTGAAAGAAGGACATGGGGGCGCTGGCGTTCATCTGCGAAGATGTTATTAGTCCAGAGATTATGCCCATCATCATGTCCTCGTTGCAGGTCGATGTGGCCGGTGTTCGTCTAAAGAACCCGACCATGCTCGCGTCCGGGATGGTGGGGGAGACTGGCGGTTCGCTGCTCAGTGTCGCCGCTGCCGGGGCTGGCGCGCTGGTCACCAAGTCCATCGGAATGGAACCCCGTAACGGTTATGGAAACCCGACGCTGGTGGAGCTGGAGGACGGCTACGTCAACGCAATGGGGCTGCCCGGTCCGGGCATTGATGATTTCCGTACCGAGATGGAAGTGGCGAAGAACGGCAATGTACCGATCATCGGCTCGATCTTCGCTTCCAGCGCCAAGGATTTTGCGTTACTCAGTTCCAAGATGGAGGAGTATGGGGCATCCGCCGTTGAGCTGAACCTGTCCTGCCCTCACGCTCACGGATATGGCATGGAGATGGGTATCGACCCCGAGGTCGTGTCCGCCATCGTAAAAGAGTGCAAGGATTCGGTCTCGATACCGGTATTCGCCAAGCTTACCCCGAACACTCACCGGCTGGTGGAGGTGGGCAGGGCGGTGGAGAAAGCCGGTGGGGACGCAGTGGTCGCGATCAACACGCTCAAGGCGATGGCGATCTCGGTCGAGTTCAGAAGGCCGGTCTTAAGCAACCGGTTCGGCGGGCTTTCCGGACCGGCGGTGAAACCGGTCGGGCTGCGTTGCGTGTTCGATCTCTATGCGGCACTCGAGATACCGGTCATCGGTGTTGGCGGGATAGAGACCTGGAGGGATGCGCTCGAGTACATAATGGCCGGTGCGAGCGCTGTACAGATCGGCAGCGCGATAGGAAGGCGCGGCATCGGCGTGTTCTCCGAGATAACGACGGGTCTGGAAAGGTATGTGGAACAGGACCGCTGCGGCAATATCCAGGGACTTGTGGGGGTGGCTCACGAACATGCATGAGACCGTGGAGATACTGCAATCCGAAGAGGTGGGCAAGGGCGTGCGGACGCTCCGTTTCGAATACCATCATAAGGTGTCACCGGGCCAGTTCTTCATGGTCTGGCTTCCGGGGGTGGACGAGATCCCGATGTCCGCCTCGTACTGCGAAGGCAGGAAAGGGATCACGGTCAAGGATGTGGGTCCGGCGACCAGGTCACTGTGCAACCTCCGTTCTGGGGACAGGATAGGGATACGCGGCCCTTATGGCCATGGCTACACCCTGCACGACGGCAGGATACTGGCGGTCGGTGGCGGCACCGGCATGGCATCGCTGCTGCCGGCGGTGGAGGCCATAGGCGACCCATCGCGAGTGGACGTCGCCATCGGGGCCCGGAACGTGTCCGAGCTGCTGTTCATCGACAGGGCCAAGGCAGCGTCCAAGAACGTACGCACGTCGACCGATGATGGAACCAACGGTCTCAAGGGTACGGCCGTCGACCTGGTGGCGGACATGCTGTCCAAAGAACGTTACGATCTCGTCCTGGCGTGCGGTCCGGAGAAGATGTTGTTCTACCTGCTCCCGCTGCTGCGGAAGCACAATGTCCGGTGCGAACTATCGCTCGAGCGTTACATGAAATGCGGTGCCGGCCTATGCGGATCGTGCGCACTGGATGAGAAGAGGGTGTGTGTCGACGGGCCGGTGTTCACCGGCGAGCAGGCGCAAACGATGATCGATTTCGGCAAGTTCCGCAGGAACGAGGCAGGTCAGCAGATAAAGCTATGATCCGTTCGTTCAACCGCTAAGGACCATCGACACCAAATGCCTGAACTCCTCATCGGAGACCCGTCCCTTCTTTTCCCCGAGCTTCTTTACTTCGCACAATAGCTTGGCCAGCTGTTCCTCGGTAGCGGTCAGTTCGAGCTCCTCTACCCGCTTCCGGACATAGTTGAGACCGGTCTTCTTGCCCATGATCAGATGACGCTTGTTGCCGATCTCCTCCGGGGGGATCGGCTCATAGGTCATGGGACAGTTTAGGACCGCGGCCACGTGAATGCCGGACTCATGGGAGAACACGTTCTGGCCTACCAGGGGCTGGTTCTTAGGCAGCCCCAGCCCGGAGTATTCAGCTACCAGGTCGGATAGCCCTTTCAGTTTGGTGGTATCGATGCCCAGATCGCAACGGTAGACGTACTTCAGCGATGAGATGAACTGCTCCAACGGGACGTTCCCGGCACGCTCTCCGATGCCGTTGACCGTGGTGGTGACGGCCTTGGCCCCCGCCTTGACCCCGGCGATGGCATTGGCCAGTGCCAGCCCGAAATCGTTGTGCAGATGCACCGAGATCGGTGTCCTGAGCTGGGACTTGGCGGTTGTGACTATATTGTAGATCGCTTCCGGCGAAGCGCACCCCAGTGTATCCGTTACTCCGATGCGGCAAGCATGGCACTCCTCTGCCTTTCTATAGACCTCGAGCAGGAAATCCATTTCCGTCCGGGTCGAGTCTTCCGCGGAAAGTGCTGCTGCGATACCCCTTTCATGACAGTAGTCCAGTCCTTCCGCGATCTTCTCCAGGACGAACTCCCTGGGTTTGTTGAACTTGTACTTCAGATGAATGTCGGAGGTGCCAATGAAAAGCAGTGCCAGGTCCGAACCGGCATCGACACAGGCGTCAATGTCCGGCTTTGTGATGCGGGACAGGGTCAAGATACGAGCATCCAGTCCGAGGGAGGTGATCGCTTTGACGATCTTTTGCTCATTCTCCGATACGGCCGGGAAACCCGCCTCTATCTCGGGGACATGCATCTCGTCCAGTTTGCGGGCGATGGTAACCTTCTGCTCCTCGCTGAAAGCTATCCCCGGTGTCTGCTCCCCGTCCCTCAAGGTTGAGTCGTATACGACCACGTCCTTGACGTCCAGTTTGGGGTTGTGCGGCCCGAGGGCGATCATGTCCATGCGGGTCCCTAATCCAACTGTGTTAATTATTCTTTCGCGAACTACCGATTGAGCAGCAAAACCTAATAGTCACTTCTCGTTTTTATGGGACATGACCATCTCGAACCAGAGCGATGAGCGTTCTTCGGTGAACCCTAACTTTCTCTCTGTCAGCCACGGAAAGATGGTCATCAACGTCCCGTATTCAGTTTTTCGCGATAGGACCTATCATCTCATCCCTGGAAAATGGGAGGATCTTCGCCATAATCTCGCGGTCAAATATCCATGGCTCTCCGTCCATGCCCTCGACGTCATAAAGGAGGAGATAATGGATACGATGAAGGCCAAGATCCTGTCGGAGAAGACCGCCGCCCAGAGGGCCAGGGACATGATCGCCCGGGACGATCTTCAAGGAGCGTTGTCATGGCTCGAAGGTCATTTTGAGATAGAACCGGAAGATGCTGACTCCTGGTATGTTTACGGTGAAGCGCTCATGAAGACCGGGAAGAAGGAAGAGGGGTTCGCTGCCCTGAGAAAGGCAAGGCAGCTTTCAGGGGTCCGCCCGACCGAGCACAAGCGGGCCATACGGTCGGTGTCCGAAAAGAGAGTTGATGGCGCCGACCACGTCAAGCACCGTCGCCCCCCAAGGGACTGAGGCCAGTTCCCCTTCGATCATGAACCCTTCCTTGACGCCGCAGCACTTAACCAATGTCTTGCCCTTTACCCTGGACAGGTTCTTGGGGCACATGTCCAGCGATTCCGGGTCCTTCCGATAGACCGAACGGAAGATGCGCCTGGAAAGGTCACATCCGATTAGGGTCACCTCTCCCTTGATCACTGGTGTCTCGTCCAGGAAGTATACGTCACGTTCGGATTCCAGCCCGGATGCCCTGCACGGGAACATCACCGCCTGGGTAGTGAACTTCTTTTCCAGTTCGTTAAGGTCAATGTCCTGGTAGTGGGGGACGATCGGAAGCTCGATCATTCCGGTTGAGAAAGCCCTTTCCACGAGCACCGACAGTTTGGATGGTGATGGCGGGACCACATCGACCACGAACAGGTCCAGCAGGATCTCCTCCTGAAGGAACGAGACATGGTTGAACATGCCAGAGACCACGACGGTCTTGCCCGGACGGGCTCTGGCCTGGCGTGCCATCTGCGATGCGTTCAGAACGTCGATCTCCTCATCCCTGATGTAGACCGTGTCCCGCGGAAGCGAGACGATCTGGTATTCTTCAATGGGTCGGAACAGGTCCTTCCCGCCTGCTTTGACCACCCTGATGACCGCGACCTCCTCGTCATGTTTCAGGATCATGAAATCGGTGCGGGTGTAGGCCTTCTTTCCGACGATGTCCCTGGAGATGTTCTCCTCCGTCAGGGAGAAATCGACATGGCGCAGCGAGACATCCTTGCAATGGTCCGGGTTCATTCATCTCTGAATGGTCAAGCCTCTAATAATCTTGACCTTCCGTCGTCCAGGTCGACCTCAGAAGGGAAGGTGATCAGCCTATGCCTGTCACCATCCAATAAAGGAGCAAGGCGGAGATCACCTGGACAGCGAACAGCGCTAAGGTCCCGTATAGGGACAGCATGTAATAGCTGTTCCACCTCGTCCTCGGTTTGGCGTGGATGTATGGGTTTCCTATCAGGCTGTTCTCCCGATATCCCATGGCTACCAGGAAGAAGAAAAAGACGGCCCCATATATCGTTAGGAACTGGCCGAACACCGCGAGGCTCCGCAGCTGGGCAGGCAAATGCGATTGAACGAGATTCATTGAAAGGGTCGGATTTCCGGGATTCGATTCGTGCCCGATGACGACGATGTCATAAACCTCGACCGAAGGGTCGATGTTGATCGAAGCGGAGAAATGGGTCACGTTCATTTGAGATGCCGAAGGTATGTACTCGAACGATCTGTTCGAGACCATCTGGATGTAATTATCGTAGGTCATGAAATAGACGTCGATCAGGTAACCTTCGGGTACGCCGACATCCATGTTCAGATCGTTGCCGTCCGCGGTACGCACGCCCCAGCCGATGAACTCCCCTGGGTCTGTCCCGTTTCCGATGCTTTGGGTGAAGCCCGTCTGTTTGTAATTGGGGATGACAAGATACCCAAGAATAGCCTGGACGATCAACATGACCACGAACAGGATGGCGAATACATTGAGCCGCCTTCTACTGACCATCGAACACTTCCCCCGGGCTAATTATTCTTTGCTAGAATATTTATAATGTATCCGGATCGACCGATCATTCGCGGTATGTATCAGAGATAGCATGCCATTTCATAGGTCCGGCCGAGAGATGATCGTTCCTCACCGATGTGCCTCATTCCGTGAACCATATTACAATTAAGCGGTTATGTCGATGGTCCCCATCTGGTCCGTCCGCAGGACGGTGACATCATGGGCGAACAACCTTGTCAGCGTATCGTTCGTAGGGTGCCCGTAAGTATTCACCCCCACGCAGATCACCGCCGTCTCCGGGCTGGTGGCGTCAAGGAAGGCATTGCTGGTGGAGGTCCTGCTGCCGTGGTGGCCCACCTTCAGCACGTCGACGTCTAGATCGAATGAATGGTTCGCGATCAGCCTGCTCTCCACATCGGTGCTGATATCGCCGGTGAACAGGAAGCTCTTGCCCGAGGTGCGCATCTCCAGGACGATGCTGGCATCGTTTACGTCGTGAGCGGTCGGATCGATGTTGAGCACCTCGATGGTCGCCGAGGCCGTGAGGTTAAGGTATTCCCCCGCATGGGTATCGGCTGCGGTATGGACCGGACAGCCCTCGTCCTCAGCAGCTCGGATGAACGATGAATAGGCCGATGTGCTCTTGGCCACTCCAGGATGGTAGATGGAAAGGACGGTGAAGTCCCGGAGGATGTCGGCCGCCCCTCCCAAATGGTCCGAGTCCGGGTGGGTGACGATGAGCGCGTCAATTACCGAAACAGATCGGTTATGCAGGTACGAGATCAGTGTGCCCGCCGCCAGTGGCGGGCCGGCATCGATCAGGATGATATGGCTATCGGCGGTCGAGACCAGGACCGAGTCACCCTGGCCCACATCTATGAAACTCACCAGGGTGGTATGACCTGTTCTGTTCTCGAATGAGAAGAAGCAAATGGATTCTTGGTCCCTTAGGAACGTGACCCCTATGACCATGTCGGTCGCTGTTTCGTTCCCGTCCTTGGTGACTTGGATGCGGTCATCAGGTCCCATCTTGCGGTCCTGATCCCGGTCACTGATGATCACCGAGGGATCGACCGCCACCAGCCTTTGGACTCCGGCCTGCCAATTGCCCGCGTTGACCGTGTAACTCGGTCCCCATGTCAAGCCAGATGCATTCTCATGCCCCAAGCGTATGACCGCACCGTCAAGATACAGGTCATGTCCAGACCCCACACCATTGAGCCCTATGACAGCGGTTGATGCATCGCTGGAGATGGTCCTCAACGTAGCTACGCCCTCTGGCCTGTCCTCTAGCTTACCGAAAGACACGACGATCGAAGCCAGGACCACCAGCATCACCACTACGATAACGATCAGAAGTAGCTTCGTCCGGCTCCTCATCTCGAATGCATCCCAAGCATGCATTGCAGTGAAAGGGCATAAACATTGACCCCGGTGAACGGACCAGATAACCTAATTATCCGGTCGGCCGATACCGGGGCGGGATAGGATGCAGTCAAGCAACGGTCTCAGCGTCAGCATAGCCTCGCTCAGGAGACGGCTCTTCGAGGCCCGGCTCAAGGCCATAAGCCCTGCCGATTACGAACGCTATTCGCAATTGGACGAGGGGCAGAAGGATGCTTCCGTCGAGGCCAGCTGGGACAGGGTGATCCCTCCGGTCGATCCCGTTATGTGCAAGGCCCTCTCCCCCATAGTGGCTGGATTGTTCGCCAAGGTCAAGGACCCAGCGGTCCTCGGGCACATCCAGGGGCAGATGCTGCCGCAGATGCAGGCCAAGATGCACAACACCACCGAGTATTACATCCTGATGACGAAGTACGGGAACGACATCGATTCCCGCACCCCGGAGGAAGAGACCCGGCTGATGCTCCACTACTATCTGATGCTGGTAGAAGGGATATACACCACCCAGCTCAACATGCTCACCATACTGCTGTCCAAATCCGGCCATCGTTACGAGGTAAGCTCCTGCCGTCCTGGGACATCCGAGATGGACGCCATCGCGGAGGACAGTCTGGCGAACAAGCTCCGATTCCTTCAGGACAATGGCCTTGACCTTGTGTCAGGGGCATGCGACCGGCAGCTGCGCAACAGCATCGCCCACGTCGAGTTCGTGGCCTTCACGGACGGATCGGTGGCATATAGCGTCAACAAGGACCGCCCCAGGATAATTTCCAGGAAGGAGCTCGAGTCACGTGTCCTTGAGCTCAGAAAACTGTCGGATGCGCTTGGCGACCTTTTGACAAAGGCGCTAGCATCTCCGATCCCAGCCAAGATATCGGAACCTAAGGAAGAAAAGGCCAAACCACAAAAGAGGCCATCCAAGATCACGGCCCCGAAGAAAAAGCCTCTTCGCAAGAAGGCGGGATGATCTCTTTATAAAGTGTTGTTATCCCAGAGTAACCCAGTAGAAGATAGGCTAATATATGTTGAACAGAATTAGCCCGATACGCAGGGATGACAGAGCGGCCATGTGGCGGACTGCAGCCTTCAAAGGCGGATATCCGCATACCCGTGTTCAAATCGCGGTCCCTGCTCCATTTCACTTCTCATCTCTCAGCGTATCCAGCCATGCATTGAGCTTTTCATAGAACTCCGTGAGGGAGGCGATCTGTTCTTCATCATAGTGATCGTAGCGAAGCTTCGCGTACTTCGCCCGTTCGTTCTGGTCGATGTGCACGATCTCTTCCCGTTCCATGACGCCAAGCATCGTGTCGGAACTTCCATTCCAAGAACGGTTCATCTTGAATCCTGCTTTTCCTAGAGGAACATCATAGGTCGGATCGAGAAGGACCAGATTGCCGTCGATCTCCGCCTTCAGCGCCGTGTGGAAAGAGACCGGAATAGCCCTGATGTACTGCCTCAAGCTCGAAGGGTACTCCACTCTCAGGTTCTCCCAGCGGAACGAGTAGGTAACGTACATCACGCGAATCTTCAGCATCTCGAGCATCGTTCCCAGCAATATGCTCTTCGCCTCGCTGCTCCCGAAGTTCTGGGCGATGATCCTGTCTGGGGAATCCCTATCCCCGTAGAGACTGACCGTCGGCCGGAAGGGTATGTCCCGGACCCTCTCGAATAGAGCTATCCTCATCTCGATCGGGTCGAGACCATCTGTCCAGGAACGGAACTTTGCCATCAGCGCTTCGTAATCGACCATGATAATCTCCCCCGGTGCATATGCGCTACAGAGGCCATCCTGTTTAGGTCTGCGAGGATAAGAACTTGGTGGTAGCTCAAGATCCGATCGGTCCATAGGGTCGCTTCAGCCCTCCGATCCGTTGGATGGTCAAGTTGGCGGTATTGCCCATTCGTCCGTGGAAAGTATTATCTCCAACTATCCTGGTGAGTACCAGGATCGGATGAAGTTCAGGACACTTTTGATCGTTACGGCCCTGCTGACCTTGACCGTGTCATCCATGGCCGGTCAAAATGCATCTGCTGAGGCCAGTTCGGCACCTTGGCCCATGTTCATGGCCGATCAGGCCCATACCAGCCGGTCCTCGTTGGACACATCGGCCAATCCGGGACATGCGGTCAACTGGGTACCGATATGGGCCACTGGAAATGCATCCATCGTCATTTCCGCCCGCGGCACGTACTTTGCCAGCTCGGGGGCGGTCCTTTATCGTCTGAGCGCGGACCACGCGTCCATGAACCGATATGTAGGTAATGACAGCCTGGTAGGGACGCCCGCGGTGGGATGGAACGATAGCGCCTATGTCGGCAGCCTGGACATGTTCATCAACTGTCTGGATGGCAACGGCACCAGGTGGTGGGAGTATAACACCAGCGCACCGGTGTGGTCATCACCTACCATGGTGGACAACACCACTCTCTATGTCACCTCTGCCGGCCTTATGTCGTTCACATTGGACGGCAGAATGAATTGGCGGGTTCTGCAGAACATATCCTCGCGGTCTTCGCCGGCTGTGTCCGCCGAGGGCGTCATCTATTTCGGAGCGGAGGATGGCAGGCTGTACGCGGTGGCTCGTAACGGAACGCCACTATGGTCGTACCATACCTCAGCGCCCATCCGCAACTCGCCATCGATCGACGGCGATGGCAACATACACTTCGGAACCGATGACGGCACAGTGTTTTGCCTAGGTCCATCAGGCAATCTCCTTTGGTCGTTCCAGAGCGGCGAGTCTGTCAGGTCTTCGATCGGCATCCGTTCCGACGGTACTTCGATGTTATTGACCGACGACGGCAGGCTTGTGGCGATCGAGCGGAACGGTAGCGTGGACTGGAGCCTGAAGCTCGAGGGATTCAATGTGTCCAGGTCCCTGGCCATAGACTCGAAAGGAATATGTTATGTGGGCTGTGACAACACCATATATTCTGTCAATGAGGACGGGACGCTGCGTTGGACGTACCGGATCAGCACCGGTTATGTAGGGTCCCCGGCCATCACCTCGAACGGCACGGTGGCCTTTGGCTCATCGACCGGCCTCTTCGAGCTCGGTCATGTGGACGAAGGCAACGAATGGATCGTCCTAGCTGGGACGATCCTGCCGCCGCTCGTCCTATGCGCGGTCCTTATACTGGGGGCCCGAAGGCTTAGGAGAGGAAAGACGGTCGAGAGGAAGTCGGAGTGACCCCACCCCTTACCGAATGGAAGCATTCAGCTCAAGTGTGCTTCTCCTAGCAATGGTGGTGTTCAGGGGGACAGTATCGATGAACGGCCCTTTGTTAGTGCGCCGGGAGGGCAGGCATCGAGGCAGCGTCCGCAAGCAACGCATCTTTCCAGATGGAACACGACATGGTAGTCAGATATATCCATCTCATAGGCCTTCACCGGACAGATCGACACGCACATCCCGCAATCGGTGCACTTCTTGACATCCCTGCGGACATAGTTCTTCAGCTCCTCGACCCGGACATGGTTCCCGGCCAGGTAATCCAAGGCCTTGGCGATCTCTTCTGGCTCGCCGGTCAATTCAATGATCAGCCTGCCTCCGCTTTCGTCAATGTCCGCCTTCAGGATGTTGACCGTGATGTCGAAGTTCCGCCATAGGCCATGGGTGACCGGCTGGTTGGCCATGGCTGGCGGGAACATAAGCAAGAACTTTCTGACCGCCATCATACCAGCTCCCAATTGGCGTGCGCGTCCAGCGTCTTTAGCACCCGTTCGTCCGGCATCAGTTCGACCGGTGCTGTCAGAAGGAACTCGCCATTTCTGATCCAATCACGCAACTTGGTTGCGATGTCCCTCGCCTTCCGGTAACTGGAGAGGGAGGAGGTGCGCACTTCTTTTCCATTGATGTCGATGGTTCCGCTCTTGAGGTCTTCATAGGTGACCTCCATGATGGACTTCCTGTCCCGTGATTGTACCCCATAATCCAGGACTGGTGTGAAAATCTCCGCATCCGTCCTGGCGGCCGATCGCATGATCTCCTCGTCAAGTATGGGGATAGGTACCCCGATACCGACCCCCAGAGATACTCCGTATTTTGTGAAGTAAAGGGCCCGTAGATAATCTGGTGACATACCCCTCAGGTCTCCGATGACCGCCAAAGCCCTGGCCGCCATCGTAGGTATCCCGTTCCTGGTCGGTACGTTGGTCTTGAACTGGGTCCCCTCCCAGGAGACATATCCCTTCCCTCCACCGAGAAATATCCTGGTCCCTATACCTATTGTGCGTAATGTCGGGTCCTTCAATAATGGCGAGAGTTGGCCGGCGCTGCTGAAGGTGGCATTGCCATTGCGCGGGAGTAACTTTCCCATATATGTATACAGAGTTCTGTCCGAGGAATTTGTGGCCACTGCGTAGTTCTGGTACATATTCCGCGGGTTGAAGAGGTATGCTTGGTTGATCGTCTTCAATGAGATATGCGTCTCGATCTCCCGTCGAGGATAGCAGTCCGTTCCATAGGATGTCGCCCTAAGCTTTATCGATTTACCGCTGACCAGGTCTTCGATGATGTGAGCCCCACCATAACTGATGTCACCGTTCTCCCTGATCTCTGTGGCGCCGACATAGGCGTCCACGGCCGCTAAGCCAGTGAATGCCGGAACATCGTTCAGCCACACTTTCTGCATCTTAATGGGCGGTTCTGCATGGCCGAAATTCAGGAATGCCCCCGACGAACACATCGCACCGAAGGTTCCAGTGGTGACAACGTCCACCTCTTCGGTCGCCTGCTCAATACCTTCCTTTTTGACCAAATCGATGACCTCTTCCGCCGTCATCACTACCGCTTTACCCGCGGCGATCTTGGAGTTGATCTCTTCATAGGTACGTTTCAAGGTATCACATTCTATTTTTTAATGATAAACAGGACACATCCATATAGATGTTCCAACAATCGTTAACTCCAAAGTCATACCTTTGTTGATTATTTCAACCTCTCGGTCGACTTAAAAAAAATTCAGATATGAATCGAACATCATGATGAACAGTGGTTCCCATACAGATCACTGGTGGGGCATTGATTATGAACCTTTATTCGTCTGGTCACTGTTGGATCTTATCATTTGGTGATGATAACTCTGGCCGTCATCTGGCTGATTGTCTGATCAAACCTTAAGGACGATTCTGATAATGGATGATGGGAATCATTAGCACGAATCAAATATTCCAGATATGATGTGATTATTCCATTATGCAGTGTATTCAAAACTAAAAATCTCACGCATTGCCGTTTCTCCCTGGACACGATTCGCATTCTAGGGAATTAGAAAAGATTATTGATTATGAGAATCATTATATTATTAATTACTGATACAATATAGTTGTCAAAATGCAGTATTTAAAGGGTATAATTAATAATTATTTTTCATTAATGATAACCAGTATGAAGAATTTATGATGAAATTTTGGGTTAATTGTTGGGTATTATTATTCACGATATCGAGTTATGAATTTATCGCATTAACAATTGATTTATATACCCGGAAAATGAATCCCCTGCCCCGGAGGAGACCCTAAGATCCTCGATTGGGATTTTAGGATATCTGAGGTGTATAAAATGATGGACCTAAGTAGTGTAAACTACGACCAGATCTTCAAGCGCTACGATATACTCGTAGAGGCTAAAGAGAAGCCAGAAGACATAGCGGCAAAGATTCTCCCGAAGGACGCTTTGCTGAAGAAAGTCGCCGAAGACGTTGTATTCATGAAGTACAAAGACGTCGAGGCTGATGCAAAGGCCGCATTGGCCAAGCACACTCCGGAAGTCCTGGTTGAGCAGGGACTCCTGAAGGGAATGGATGTCGTCGCCGAGCTGTACGGACGGGGTATCTACTACCTGCCGCACGTCATGGTCGCCGCAGACGCATTCGACAAGGGCATCAAGGTCGCTGAGAAGGCAATGAAGGGCGACAGGGTCATGAAGGGCCACGTCGTCATGATGGTCGCCGAGGGTGACCCGCACGACATCGGCAAGAACATCGCCGCCGTCATGCTGAGATCCAACGGATACGGTGTCACTGACATGGGCCGGGATGTACCGGTCGATGATGTAGTGAAGACCTGCCTGGAGACCAAGCCCCAGCTCGTTACCGGAACCGCACTCATGACCACCACCATGTCCGCATTCCCGAAGGTAGCCCAGAGGCTCGTCGAGAACGGAATGGAGATCCCGTTCATCTGCGCCGGCGGTGCAGTGAACAGGTCGTTCGTAGAGTCTTACCCCCTCGGTATCTACGCTGCAGCTGCAGCTCAGGGACCGGGAATTGCCAACAAGGCAATCGAAGGCTGGGACTGGAAGAAGATCCGCTCCAAGTGGGATGAAATCATCTCGGGGAAGGCGTAAATTAGGAGGTGCGAAAAATGGCAGTTAAGAGATTCACAAAGATGGAAGTCAAGACCGCAGACGACCTCGTCTTCGGTGACGCAAAATACCCGGTTTCATACGGTCTCGGAATGAAGGCCGGTGCGGGATACGTAGTGCCAGAGATCAACTTCGCCCCAAGGCCCGGCGCAGAGAAGAACCCGGACACCCTGAGGCGCGAGTACGTCGACTACATCACCAAGGACATCATGGACAGGGCAGTAACCCTCGGATTCCCAGCAGTTCAGCTGGAGAACGAGTGGATATTCCAGCTCGGAAACGACCCAGAAAAGTTCGCCAAGCCGGTCGTTGCGGGCCAGAAGGAAGTCATGAAGAAGTACCATGATGAGTACGGCATTGCAACTGCAATCAGGCACACCCTGCCTGACATGAGAGAGGCCGAGAAGGGCCTGAGGGAAGGCATGGACAAGAAGTCCTCCTACCCGGAGAAGGTCATCGAGGACATAGAGGTCGCAGCCAAGAACGGCGCCGATGTGCTCTCGATCGAATCCATGGGTGGCAAGGAAATGTCCGACTACGGTATCCTGCACCAGGATATCCGCGGGTGGCTCTTCGGTATTGGCTACCTGGGTTCCATCGACATGGAGTACATGTGGACCAAGATCGTGGACATCGCCAAGAAGAACAAGGTCATCGCCGGCGGAGACACAAACTGCGCAGGCGCCAACACCTCGATGTTCATGGCCGGTGGCTACCTGGACAAGGATATCCCGAGGACCTTCGCGGCAGTTACCCGCTGCATCGCTTCCGCCAGAACCCTGGTGGCAATCGAGTGCGGTGCAACTGGCCCGGACAAGGACTGCGGCTATGAAGGCCCGATCCTGAAGGCAATTTCC
>DASXVU010000023.1 GCA_036504055.1 Methanomassiliicoccales archaeon
CGATGCGAATTTCCCTGCCAGGACATTGTTTCTTATTCTCACCTTCTCCCTGAAGTATCTCAACTGAGCGAGCATGTTTCTTAAGGAATGGAAATCATGTTTATGATTCTCCTCTGGATCAATTATCTTCAAATATCTGTAATAAAAATGTTCAAAGTCAAGGAAATGGCTCATTCTGATAAAGTACATGAACCACTCAAACTCAATGTTGGATACCAATTCCCTGACTGGTTTACCCTGGATTTGCCAGGGTGAAATGATCACTGTTCTAACCGTAGAACCATATTTATGGTACTCTTCTCGTCCGAGATAGAAAGCGGACCTCCTGGGTTCTTTCCCCTCCACGTACGAATCCAAGATCACCTTATCCTTTCCATATCTGTCCTTATCACCGAAGATTCCCTTGAGTAATCTCTCTTTATTGTAGTACCAAGGATCTTGATTTATGAACAATATCGTGACTCTTCTTTGCGTGTAGATTAGCCAGGCACATTGTCCACCCTGGTTCCTTTCGGCATATTTTTGCACTCGGCGATATTGGCGGGATACCAATTGTTCCAACTTCAGCATGGGTTCTAGACCTTTGTCTCCCCACCTCTTATCAATAATTTTTTGCATATTGCTGTGCTGACGGAGTGCCCATCCCTCGAATCTCAATATGATATCCTTATCGTGCGCTCTTGGCTCTTGTGAATAGTTTTTCATCACCTTGCCGAGGTTAACCGCTAGGTCCTCTAGCCTCGATCGAGTGTTGACATCGTTGCTGGTTGTCCTGAAATGCCAATTCGCATCAATCTCCACGGTGCTTCTGCGGCCCAAATTGATCCTCATCTTCTTTTTTTCCTTGTTGTAAGTTGCATAAAAATCATTCTCCGAGATGACGGGGAGGTGTTTTTTGACGTATCGCGCGACGTTATTGTCGATATCTCTTGAATAGGAATCGAAATCTCCTTCCAGACAATTGAACTCGCCCTCCACGTAATCGAGTTCTGAATTCGTGCGGGAATCTGAGGTAATCCAAGAGAGCAACACCAAGAGGTCTTGCTCAACATATCTCCATCCATCTTCTTCGACCTCATAATTGCTTTTCAATTCCACAGAAAATCCAATGCCCAGGGGAATCAACGATAATGTGGCCACCCCGAGATTAACGTTGATCGTGTCCACGGTCAAGAACTCCAAGTTAGATGCTAGATACTTCTCGAACCAGGACAATATATTTGCCTTACAGATCGCGTCACCGGTGCTGCACAGGTTATTGTCATTCGGATCCTTAGGGTCCTTAGCGTACATCATCAGATTCTTAGCGATGTTGGATAACAGGTCACCACGGTTGAAGGGTATGAATTCAGCAACAAATATAGTGATATTGGGACCAGTGGAGGCCATGTATTCTGACGATTCGATATAGAATACAAAATGATTTGCAGGGTTTTTCAAAACCATGATCGATCACATCCCTTTCACTGTGTGTACACCATTTTTTCAAATACCCGAGGCATGACATTTCCTGGCATACTGGACCAAAGGACAAATACCTCATGAAAATCGACTGAAGGAAGAAAAGAGAAAGGAAGAGGGTAGGGGGCAGGTTTACTCCACGTAGATCGCCGGGCGTCCCGGCTGGGCATGGCGGGCCTTGTTCATCGGGTCCTCCTTGCCGGCGTCATCGGCCGAGAACACCGACACCTGACAGCCCAGCTCCGTTCCCAGGAAACCGACCACGCTGGACAGGTACCCGTACTCGTCGATGGCCGTCTCCAGCTTCTCGATCTCGGTTCCGGTACGTTTCATCAGTTCCTCGGCCAGCTTGCGGGCGTAGTCCGGCGCCTCCTTGCCATGGCGCTTGATCTCCTCGTCGGCCATCGCCGCCCTGGTCAGGGTGGGGACCTTGAGCTCTCCTTTCTTGTGCATATCCACGGCCATGCGGTAGACCTTGAACTTCCAGGCGGCCGATGTGTAGAGGATGATGCGCTTCGGGCTGATCTTGGTCACCCGGAGGATGTTGTTGGTGTCGTCCATCACCTCGCGCAGGTAGTCCTCGGCCAGCTCCGCGGCCAGTGCGGAATGCGCCGCCTCCGGCTTGGGGTACGACTCGGCCGAGACCAGGCTATTGTTGCCCATCTCCGACCACAGCTCCTCTGCTACGTGCGGGGTGATCGGCGTCATCATCCTGATCCAGGTGTCCAGCGCCTGGCGGACCGCCTTGCCGTTGTTCCCGCCCCGGCGGGCGTACCAGCGGAAGTCGTTGGGCGTCTCGAAATAGACCTCGTTGGACATGACCCGGAGGTCGAACTCCTCCATGGCCTCGGTGACCTTGGCCACCCGGGACGACATGCGCGACAGGAGCCACTGGTCAATGCCGGAAAGCTCGCCGTTCTCGGCCACGCCCACGTTGTCGGTGACGGTCCTCATGATCCGGTCGAGCCTGGAGACGTAGTTCTCCAGGATCTCCTCGTCCCATTCCACATCGGCGAACGGTGACGCGATGTGAGCGTAGTAAAGACGGAGCGAATCGACGCCGTACTTCTCCGCCGCTCCGGGAATCGGCTGCGCGCCCCCCTTGGACTTGGAGATCTTGCCGGCCTTGCCGATGACGTACCAGTTGACGAATATGCCCCTGGGCCACTTCTCCTTCGGCAGGATGGCCACATGGTTCATCAGGAACGCCGGGAAGTGCACGGTCATGTGCTCCTTGCCTCCCAGGTTCAGGTCCAGCGGGTACCAGTAGTCGACGTCGGCACGGATGTGGTCCAGCAGCTGGGCCGGGACACCGGTCTCCCTGGTCACGGACGACGACTCACCCTTTCCGAGGATGACGTAGTCGAAGAACGCCTCGCTCATCTGCTCCGCTCTGATCTCTCCGGAGTTCACATACTTGGATATTAGATAATAGACCGGATAGAGCGTGGAATCGGATATCGCCTCGATGATCCATTTCTCGTCGAACGGGAACTTGGTGCCCAGCCAGTTCCCTTGCCGGACGCAGGCCCGCTCGCGGAACCAGTCCAGCACCGGCTGAACATTGGTGTAATAGTCGTTAGGAAGGATGTGCATCGACCGGCAGTGCTCCTTGGTCATGTCGGTGAACTTCTGGTTGGCATAGTCGATGAACCACTGGTCGGTCACCTTCTTGATCAGGACTGGCTGGCCGCAGCGGCAGACAACGTCCTCGGACAGGTCATAGAACAGCGCACCCTCGTTCGTGGAGAGCATCTCCTGCTTCATCAGGTCCTTGGCCTGGACCACGGACATGCCGGAGTACTTGCCGCAGTTCTGGTTCATCCGGCCCTGGTGGAAGCCCTCCTTGTAGACGGTCTTCTTCGCCTCTTCGAGGCGCGGGTCCCCGGCCTTGGTGATTCCCAGCTTCTCGATGATCTCGATGGCGGGCATCGGCCCCCAGCCCTTGGTGTCGATGATGGCGATGGGCTTGATCCCCTTGACCATGGACGGTTCGAGCGAATACTTCGCGATCATCTCGTCGTCCTCCTGAATGGTCTTCAGGGCCATCCAGTCGTCCGGTGCGTCCGACGGGACGGAGACCACCAGGCCGGTGCCGACGTTGGGATCGCAGAACGTAGCCGGCAGCGCCGGTATCTCGCGGTGCGTCATCGGCGTGGTGCAGCTCATGCCCACGATCTCCGCGCCCGGGATCTTGCCGATGACGGTGACGTCGTCCATCTGGTACTTCATCTTCTCGGCCGCCGGGGCGCTGACCACCCAGATCTCGCCGTTATGTTTGACCTTGACATATTCCACGTCCGGGTTCACCCAGAAATTGGTCTGGCCGAAGACCGTCTCCGGACGCAGCGTGGCGGCCACCAGGAACATATCGCCGACCCGGAACTTCATCAGGGTGTATTCGGTGGTCTCGGCGCTGCCGCCGCACATGATGTCCGTCTCCGAGGCGTCGATGGCCACCGGACCGCAGTTGACGCAGGCCGGGGCGAAGTACGGCTTCTGGATCAGCAGCCCCTGCTCCATCAGCTTGCGGAACTGCCATTGGATGAACTTGCCATAATCGGGGAATATGGTGCAGGTGAACCGTCTCCAGTCGGACAGGAAGCCGAACCGTTTCCAGTACTGGTTGACGTAGACGTCGTTGAAGAACTCCACCACCTTCCGCGGTTCGGTCAGTGTCTCCAGCATCTCCTCTGGGCATCCGTTCCGAAGCATGTACTCGACCATGTTCTGGTCCTTCTTCCTGATGCGGGTGGCCAGGCCGACCGCTCCGTTGCCGGTGGCGTGCGTCCCAACCGGGAATAGGACGTTGAACCCCTGCATCCGCTTGTACCTGGAGAAAGCGTCCACGTAGGAGAATCCGCGCATATGCCCCACATGCAGGTAACCTGTGACGCCTGGATAGGCGAAAATGATCATGAACTTGGGGCGGGAATCCCTCTCCGACTCATTGATCCGCTCGGAGTACCATCTTTCCTGCCACTTTGCCTCGATCTCCGACGTACGGTTGGTCATCAGTGCACCCACATTGTCATTGCGAATGCGGGTTATCGGGGTTTTGTCTTAATAGGATTTTGGATGTTAATCGGTCTGGAAACTTCGTCATAGAAAAGAATTCAGCCCTGCTAGAGAGTCCGAAATCCAAGAGGCAGTCTGATGAACCATTTTAAAAAAGCGGCCAATGAAGCGATAACTGCGGGCAGTAATCCAGTCATTATGCCCAGGCCACGACTGAACCTATAACACAAGGGAATAACCTTGTTGCCAGGCGTTGCCCCCGGTGCTCCCAACCGTGGATCAGTTTAATAACATGCTTACAGTCCATCTTGTAGCGTCAGAAATGGGAGTGTACTTGAAATCCAATTCGACTGATGCAGAGAGACACTGCAAGGGTTTTCAATGGGAGGAAGAGAATTCCAAGTACAGGCGAAGATTCGCTTTTTCAATATTAAGATTAACGCCGTTAACAATAGCCAATCCAATATAAGCTCAGGGGGCAGATGATATCATTGAAAAATGCTGCTGTCACAGCCAGGTTGGTCCGCTGTCATTTTATCACCACGAAATGGTTCGCATATCGTCCGTTACTTGATGTTCCCATGACGATCTCATGGATCAGATCCATCAATCCCGACTCTCTAATATTGGCACAGGTCTGACAAATCACTTTTTGAACCCCGACACCGTTCATCAATTGTATGGCTCCGCCTTCGAGTTCATATTTTAGATCAAAGTACTGTTTTGTTTTTGTCACTCGCTCGTTGTAACCACGTTTCTGACTTCGGTAGACGCTTATTGTCGAATCCGTAACTCCAAAGAGTCTCGCCACCTCGGTCTGTCTAAGGTGATGGCGATCGATCAATTCGTCTGCTAGACCTCTCCGGATCATCGGCAGAACATGCCAAACAATGAGCTCACAGGGTGTTTTCATGGTTATCCAACTCCTTCTCTGGCATGCAAAAAACAATGACGTCGATCTTCATCCCACAAACTCCGTTCCCATGTTTCCATCGCAGGATCAGGCCTCAATCATCGGAACCAGCTTGTCAGTCGACAGCAGTCTGATGTTCTCCCTTCCTTTCTGCGCCCTCATTGTCTCGGCGACCTCGCTCATGACCCCTGAAGGGACGTAGACCAAGACGCAATATCCTTCGTCTGTTAATTCGCTGTAGTCGATTATTGCTCCCGATCGCTTCCAACTTGTCCTGGACTCGATGAACTCAAAACCCATTGGATTGAAGTTGTATTCAGTATACAGGATCACACCATATTCTCCATAAGGACCACCTATGATGAAGTAAGAAATGGATATGTCTGGATGCATTCTTCTTAGAAAGTCTACTCTCCTCACTACCAGATCATTGATATTGTCATCCCACATCATATACGTAACGCCGTTAACTCTACTCAAATGTAATATATAAGATAATTTCGTTTTAACAATGGCTAAAAGAAATTTCAGGGAATTGACAAGTACGATTTCGAATGTTATATTGCTTTTCAACAACCATTGATCATATTCTCTGAAGGACAATTACGGAGAAAATTAGCGTGGCCGGCGGTTGCAGTAATCGTTGTTTCCGGGAACCAGGGATCATCTCACGGCCGGTCGGGCATTTGATCGTTCGGTGTGACGAAATAACCTCCACCAGGCATAGTCATCGACCGAGCGATTTCAGATCCGATGGGGCGAGCTCTCAGGAAACGAGGACCTGGTCGATCCAATCAATGCAGGTCAAGTTCATCTTCGGTCATGCTCTTGCCTTCCTGGTGCTCTTCAGACCTTTGAATTTGAATACCTTCTCCGGGCATCCGCGTTCGCACCGGAGGCAGGCGGTACCATTACATAGGTCCGAAGCGACAGTGATCTCCGGCTCCCCGCTTCCCTTGTTCTCGAATGTGATGGCATTCTCCGGGCATGCCTCTGCACATTTCTGGCAGGCTATGCATCCGTCGAAGGTGCCTTTTAGCTTCGTTCCGATGTCTGTCAGAATCTTCAGACCTTTGTCCCCCAGAACGGGTATGTCACGCTGCACGATCTTGAACACCTTCGCCTCTCGGAACTTTTCCGGTAGAGGCTGTATGCCCATGCTCTGCAGGAAGAAGTTATAGGACTGTACTGGCATGCCTTCCTGCCAAAACGCAAGTTCCTGGATGTATAGCGTCTCGAATACCTTGTCAGTGGCGAACATGATGTGGTTGGACCGTATCGAACCGGCCATCTCCTGCAGCGTGTCCATCAGTTTTGGGTCCTTGACAATGTCCGTGGCCATCGCCAGCGATGTGTTGCCGACCTGGTAGATGTTCTTCGGCGTCGGGGGTATGAGTCCCACTCTCTGCGCCTTGAGCGCGTCCACGTAGGTTCCTGAAGCACCGCTCATATACATGCTGTCCAGGTCATCGAACGTGATGCCGGCCTTCTCGAGCAGGGTGAAGTGCCCGGCCCTCATCGCGCCGAACGCTTTAGCCGCTTCCTGAAAATCGTGGTCGTCGATGTAGAACCCGTCCTGCAGGTGCAGCTTTCCGTCACCGGTCGTGATGTGCGGAGCGGTGATCATGCCGGTATCGAGCCCGGTCGCTATCGCCGCTATCACTCCGGTGCCGGTAATGCCCCGTGACCGGCCATGCATTGCGCCTTCCTCCATGACATCGCCTGACGTTGGATCGACCTTGTCCCCCTCCGTCGGCATCAGGCTGTCGTCCAGGACCTTGCAGCGCCAATGGCCTTCAAAGTCGATATCGGATATCGCGCCCGGTGCTGCCAGCATCCCGAAGCGTATTGCCTGTCCTTCCATGGCCGGACCGGCAGCGGCCGATCCTGTATAGATTTCGTCTCTCACTTTCAGCGCCATCTCCGCGTTTGTTCCATAGTCGGTGACCAGACACGGTTCCTTTCGGTCTAACAATCCGGTCTTGAACATCATGGCCAGAGCGTCCGCGCCTATCTCGTGGGCGATGGACGGAGGGACATATACCTCAGCGTCAGGCCCACCCAGGTCGATGCCGAGTTTCTCGGACGACATCACCCGGGCATCCCTCTTCTGAGGTGTGACCCCCTTCGATTTCAGCGATCGCTCGCCCACGAATGCCAGGTCCCTAAGCTCCATGTTCTGGAATATCGAGAGCTGGATCGGATTGCCGCATACTGCCAGCCTCTCCACCTTGGTCAGGTCGATCTCGAGCAGCCGGATCAAACGATTGATGGCGTCCATCATCAGCTCGTTGGCCAAGTTCTGGTCCACCTCGATGCAATAGGTCAGGTGGTCCATCACGTTCGCCCCGGGAACTGGATGCCTTACGGTGATGGCCGTGGAGAGAATGGTCTTCGTCTGCAGATCGAGAGCATGGACCCTTGTCCCGCTCGTGCCAACATCGATCGATATTCCGTACATTGTTGTCACCCTTTGCCATCATGACAATGTTGGGAGCCGTGACAGACATCTTGGACCGTCGCTTCCTTGAGGTTGTCGCTCATGTAATTGGACACGGCCTCCTTTACTGTTCCAGCTGCCCCTACAAATACCTTGATACCGTTGTTCTGGAATTCGATCAAAGGCCGGCGACCTATTCCGCCGATCAAGACCGCATCTACGCCTGCATCGGCCATCTTTCGTACCGGGATCATGCAGTTGTGTTCCCCCTCATTTCCAATCGTCGATACGTTCTTGATCTGGCTTCCCTCGATCTCCACCGCGGTGAACAGATCGCAGTGTCCAAAATGGGCAGAAACGCCCGCATCTAGTCCTCCCGGACTGTTACTTGGTATTCCGATTTTCATTTTCTTTGTCTCCTTATATCTTATTTATTTTATTCCATCAGGGGCGAATAATTACGCCCATCCATATTGAATGATGAAACCAATGCTGGCTCCCAGCGGGTCTCCAACATATCCTTCTTGAATCGTAAGGACCCGCATAGACAAGGTATCAATTTGCCTCATCCACGGCCTTACCTTCCTTCCCATTGCACCGACCCTTGCAACAACGCTTTGGTCGATTGTCATCCGGATTGTCAGGATTTCTTCGTACGTCGTTGCCTCCACATTTGGGGCACTGCAACGGCTGTTCAATTGCATGGGAAATATTCCACATGGTACTGCATCCATTGCAGCTATATCCCCGTGGCACAACCACTGTGTAATCTCCCCCTTTTATCTCGATCGCTTTCCCTTTCACAAGAGCCTCGGCAATCTTCCTTCTGGAATTTTGAAGGTCCTCCCAGAGGGCCCGTCTGGAGATCCCCATCCTTTGGGCAGCCCCTTCCTGTTCCAATCCTTCTAGGTCGACCAAACGAACGGCCTCAAGCTCCTCCAAGGATAGGAGGACGAGGTCGAGCTCCTGAAGAGGGACTCCCCTGGGCTTGAAATATGTAACAACTGGCACCGTTTCAATCCTCCTTGGGCATCGTGGTCGACCAGGTCTCATCAATTCTCTCACTAGAGATAAAATATATAAACATTTGTAAAATAGATGAGTATAAGATAGGGAGGTTACTGGGGCACAATCGATTATTCCCCAGAAGGTCCTGTATACATACCAAGAGGAAGGTCCAATTCAGGAAAAACCCCTTCATATGATGTGACAGGAACCTTACCTACTATCTTGCCATGTTTATTGAGGCAACTTAGAAGGACAAAGGGATTCGATCCTACCACCAAGACCTGGGAAAGTGCTAGGGCCGGAATTATTGTGTCCATCTCTTCACTATACAAGTCTTGAAATTGGCATGAGCATACTACGTGACTTGACATTCAAGGCACAAAAAGAAAATAGGGTCTTGGACATATAGTTGCACAAGCAAGACCGATCCGGTCGTGTGGTT
>DASXVU010000024.1 GCA_036504055.1 Methanomassiliicoccales archaeon
GTGGGCCTACTATTGGGAGAGGGATGGAATGATGTGGAAGAATTACCTTCTCTGGATCATAGTATCAGGCGCTATAGCCGCATTCATTGCCTTCATTTGATGCCTGATGAAAGGACACTTCCGGTTCATAGGGATCGAATAAGTCTGGAGGTGATGAGAGAGACTGATTCAGCGCATCCTTGAATGTTCTTACCGGGATCCCTACTTCCACCTTATCAGTATCTCCTCCCGGCGGAAGACCCGCAGGGCCAGAAGAAGGATCGCCGCGTCCACCACCACCATCGCGACCGAGAACAGGCCCATTAGGGTGGCGCTCGTGGCCGAGGATTGGGTAAGGATCAAGACGAAGAAGAGTATGACCGGAAGAACGACCAGCGAGCCCAACTGTTGTGCGCTCCGGACATCCGATACCCTGGAGGAGACTATCACGTTGGCAAGGATGCTCAGCATCGCTATCAGTGGGGACATGATGAAGATGGCTATGATCCACATCGTGTTGGGCAGGATGAAATAACCGAATGCCGGCTTGGTTATCAGGTCCACCAGGACCACGAACGGGATGAATGACAGCCAGGCTGCCATCATCGTGGGGAGGAAGATGCTGAGCGATTTGCCTCCGAGCAGTTCAAAGTCGGTGGTCGGAGTGGCCAGGAGCGGTTCCAGGCTCTTGTTGACCTTCTCCCCGACCAGGGTGTAGGAGGCGATGATGGTCGGCAGCACGGCCGGCAGGACCATGAACATGAGCATCAGAAGATTGATCAGTAGCAGCAGTGTCCCCACCAGATCAGATTGGCCGCCGATGATCACGCTTGAGACCAGCACCACATCGATACGCGTGTCGTTGTTCAGGTTGGAGAAATAGAGGGTCGAGGACTGCATCCATGAGTCATTGACCTCGGAAGACCTGATCAGGGAGAAGTTGGCATATCCGCCCCTTACCTGACAGTTGTCCAAAATCACGTTCGAAAGCTCGCAGTTCGTGAAAGACGCATTGGAGAAGTATCCGTTGCTGAAGCTCATCCCGTCGTAGGCGTTCTGTATGTTGAACGTCAGCTGCACCGGCCGGGTGTTCTCGGTGGAAAGGGCAGTGACCGGCACCAGATACACGATGGGCAGGATGATGGTCATTACCATCGGCATGATCACCAGGCTCATCAGCACATAACGGTTACGGCGGAACTCCGAGAACTCCTTCCGCGCGATGGCCCACATCTTCTCGAAGCGGATCACTTGCCTTCGCCTCCGACGATGCGCAGGTATACATCTTCGAGCCCTTTCCTCACTTCTTCAACGTGGATAACGCTGGCCCCAGAACGGACCAGCTCGGAGACGATGGCTGGATTGTCCTTGACCGGGTCGTCGATGGTGAGATAGACCCGGTTCCCGTCCTGACGGAAGGCCTTGACGCCCTTCGAGGCCTGGATCAGCCGCAAGGTTTCCGCCGTTACCTCGCCCAGTTCGACCATCGTGGTCTTTCCGAAGAACTCGTTGGCCAGCTGCTCAGGTGAACCTTTGGCCAGCAGTCGGGTCTTGAGGATCCCGATCCTGTCGCAAAGCTTCTGAGCCTCGTCCAGATGGTGGGTGTTGATGAATATGGTGCGGCCTTCCCGCTTCAGTTCCATGAGGTAATTGCGGACGGTGATCGAGGAGACCGGGTCAAGACCGGAGGTTGGCTCGTCCAGGAACAGGTACTTCGGGTCGTGTACCAGCGCCCGGGCGATGGCGATCTTCTGCTTCATCCCTTTCGAGAACGAACCGACCGCATCGTTCTTGCGGTCCAGGATATCCAGCGCCTGCAGGAGCTCGGTGATGCGAGGAGAGCGTTTGTCAGCGGGAACGCCGTACATCTTGGCATAGAAATCGAGGTTCTGATATGCGGATAACGATTCATAGAGCCCAGGGTTCTCCGGGAGCAGTCCTATGTTCTGACGGATCTTGATTCGGGATTCCTTGTCATTGATGTCCAAGCCATCCACGAACGCCTGGCCCGAGGTGGGCTCGATGAGGCAACAGAGCATCCGGATAGTGGTGGTCTTCCCCGCTCCGTTCGGGCCCAGGAATCCGAAGACCTCCCCATCGTTGATGGTGATGGTGAGGCCCTCGACCGCCACTGTCTGCTCGAACTTCCGGGAAAGCTCTAACGTTTCGATCAGGGGTCTTCCACTCCATCAGCCTTTCAACGAAGCTGGCCGATTCTCCAGCCACTGCTTCAGTTCCTCGATGTCGATGTTCAGCATGACCATGTCACCTATGGTCCGTATATCACTGGTCCTGATGACGATCCCCGATCCGGACATCATCTTCTTCTTGATGTTCAGATCATCTTTCGTGGCCTTGTCCAGCCTGACATCGATATAACTGATCTTCCAGTTGTCCTTAGGATCGAAGACCAGGTTGTCAACATAACCGATCTGCCGGCCTTTCTTGCATATTACCCTCATCCCGGTCAAGTTCCCGAAATTGAGCGGCCATAGATTTTCATTGACCAAAGCACCTTTGATATCCACCAGGGAAACGCTAACGGTGATCATGTCCGAGACGCTGGCGACCGCTCCAGTGTTGATGAAGGCACGCGATGACCCGATCGTTTTCTTCTTTTTGTCCATGGCCATTTCCAGGCCCTTGGTCACGGTGACGCGCAACGCCGAAATACGCCAGTGTTCCGGATCGATGCTGACCCCTTCCACTGATCCGACGATAATTGCATCCGAGGAGATGACCTCCTTCCCCATTACGTCCTCCATTCTAACCATTAATTTGCACCTGGACGATAATCATACGATACTATGATAAGGATTTGCCATAAAAATCGGAATGTGAAAAATTGGCCGTGTGCAGATCTGTTGATCGTAGGCATTGCTTCGAAAACTGAAATCGATAAGGACAAGGTATCGCGATGCCAGCATAACGATGGTTAAGAGATATGATGACATCCGAATAATTCATTTATATTATAATTACGATTTTGATATACGAAGTATCGTAAATCATCGCCGACATTCATTCAAATCCATGATTTTTCTGATATTACCAATGAAAAGCTCCACAAATCTTGTGAATAAACGAAATCACATTAAATATTGCTACATAGGTAAAAGAGACGTGTATCCCATGACCACGGACGACGATGTTAAAGTGCTGGCAGAAAGGAGAGTGGACCATCTCCGTCGAAAGCACAGAGATATCTCGCTCGATTATGTGCTGCAACATAGCACTTGCGGAGATTGGGTTATCATTCTTTACGCTGAGTACGATTTCATCCTGACCGGTTTCGATATCATCGAGTCCAGGACAAGTTGGAAGAGGCCGGACGCGGTCGAGATGTATAATGCCTTGGTGGACGAGGGATATTGCGTGGTGGTCTATGTTCCGGACGATGTAAGAGATCACGTGATAAAGAGGATCAAAGAAATGGGAGGAAGAGAGAACATAAGGGTTTCCTCAATGAACAAACTCCTACCCATGGTTGTTGAGTAACAGGTCAAGAATTGAAGGAGCATGGATGAGAATTGGGGTGATCGCGTGCGACATGCTCCGCAAGGAGTTTGAAATCCTGGTGAAGGATGATCCAGACATTGTCCATGTCGAATACCTCGACTTTTCGCTTCATGCCGATCCAAAAATGTTGAAATCGACGATCGAAGAAAAGGTCAACGCCCTGGAGGGCAAGGTCGACGCCGTTCTCTTAGGATATGGGATGTGCAAAGGCCTCAAGAACATAGAGAAACGGCTGTCATTGCCAACGGTCATGCTGGAGGGAGATGATTGCGTGGACATCCTTCTTCCGCCTGAGGAATATGCTAAGGAGCTCAAGAAATGCGCCGGAACCTGGTTCGCCATCCCGGCCATCGCCGAGAGGCATGAAGAATACATAAACAAGACATTGAACCTGGATAGCTACGACAACGAAGAATATGATGCCAATTTCATTCTAAACATGGTGTTCGAGAACTATTCGAGATGTCTTTTCATCGATACTGGCGTAGAAGGACGGAAGGAATGTAAGCAGAAGTCTATCGAATTTGCGCAGAGCCACAACCTGCGCCACGATACCAGGTGCGGTTCGATTGTGGGCATCTACCTCGGTCTGGAAAAGGCCAAGACGCTGGCCGAATGCATCACGACATTGGACAGCATCTGGGGATTCGAAAAGGATGAGAAGGGAGTGCGGCCAGACGATTCCGGTGACGATCCTTCTAACGGACCTTCTTGATGTGGAAGTAGAAATGCCCTTCTTCCTCTCTGACATCGATGAGCTGGTTGCCGGTCCTCTTGCACCAGGCCGGTACATCGAGCTTTGAGTTGGGTTCGTTCGAGACCATTTCCAGTTCTTCCCCGACCTTCATCCTCTTGATCTTCTTGGTCAGCTCCACGGTCGGTAATGGGCATTCTAAACCTCTGCAGTCAAGGATCTCCATCTTTCTCGCACTCTCCAAGATAGTTTAACATATCTTAAT
>DASXVU010000025.1 GCA_036504055.1 Methanomassiliicoccales archaeon
CACTTTGCCAGGACCTTGCCTCCGATGAAGCCGGTCATGCAGCCGTTGGCGATGCCCCCTCCGGTGATCGGGTCGATGACCCTGGCGGCGTCGCCGACTATCATGAGCCCATCAGCGACGGTCTTGTCCAGCGGGGCAGAGACCGAGACCGCCCCAGCTATCGCCTCGAGCGGCTGCCCGCAGCTGAGCCTCGGATCCTTCTTGATGAACCTATCGAGGTATGCCTTCACCTCTCCTGGCTTCTTCAGCTTGGACAGCAGGACGCCGATACCGACGTTAGCAGTGTCGTCACCCTTGGGGAAGACCCACACGTATCCGCCCGGTGCGGCCGAACCGATGATGAACTCGCAATAGTCTGGCTCGGTCTTCAGGTTGGTCAAGCGGTATTGGAAGCAAGTGGTGATGTCGCCCGCCTTCAGCTTGGTCTCTACGCCAGCCCACCTGGCGACCTGGGACTCGTAACCGTCTGCGGCGACGATGCAGCCGGCGGTCAGCTTGAACGGCTCGCCGTTGTCGATTCCCTTGATGCCGACGGCCTTGCCCTTGTCCATGATGACGTCGGTGGCGCTGCACTTGAGCCTGATCTCGACGCCCGCGTGGGCCGCCTTTGCCGCGATGGCCTTGTCGAACAGGTGCCTCTCCAGCACCATTCCGACCTCGTCCCCGGCCTGGCTCTCGTCGATGCGGAAGACCGAACCGTTCGGTGACACGATCTTGGCTCCGGCTATGTCTGCCGCCACCCATCTCCGGTCCACCTCGATCTCCACCGCGTCCAGTCCATTCTTGGATATGCCTTCCGCGCACCTCAGCGAGGCACCGATCTCCTGGCGCTTTTCGATCATGAGGACTCGAGCGCCTCCTTTGGCCGCATGAAGGGCGGTCATGGAACCGGCCGGTCCCGCCCCCACCACTATGACGTCGTAATCGGTCTTCATGCCTTGACCTCCAGTTTCAGGGCGCCGACCGGGCAGGTCTTTACGCACAACCCGCAGCGGTTGCATTGGTCATTGAACGTGAGGACGACGTCGTTGAGATATATGGCGTTCTGGGGGCAGGTGCCGACGCAGGCGCCGCAATGCATGCACTTATCGATGTTGACTTTCATGTTATCAGATCTCCGTCTTCCTGACGTTCACACGTATTCGTTTCCTTTGGTCTTCTTCCACTCCTCGATCGGGATGGCGAACTTCTTCTCCACCTCTTCCCTGTACAACGGTCCTCCGTTATAGGCGCAGAACGGTATGATGCGGTTGTCCGGAGTGGCATAGTGGATGGAGCAGCGCTTGACCCGCTCTATGTCATAGTTGTAGCCATCCTGGAAATGCATTCCGCCCACGTACATCATGCCCCAGGAGAACTTGGCCAGTGACTCCTTCGATTCGTCTCCCAGGACCGATTGCAGGAGCCTGAGGAAGCTGGCGGTGGTCAGACCTTCGGGCATCTTGCTCTCGTCCATATGACGTTTCAGCGCGTTAAGCGTCTTGATCTTGAGCGGGAACTTGATCTTGGCCTTCTCCGCCTTGACGGATATCTCGTAGAGCTCCTTGAACAAGCCCTCCACGTCCACGAACCTGGTTAGCGGGACCACGGTGTTGTCCTTGACGAACAGATAAGTGGCCAGCCCACAGTGCGGATGGGTGGTGAAGGTGACCTTCTCCTCTCCCAGGAATGCCGATGCCAATGCTGATATGGGGACCACCGAGGGGACCGGGTACCAATCGTTCTTCGATATCATCCCGGTCTGCTTTTCCAGATCCTTCACGAGGTCCGGCAGGGTGTATCGCCCTTTCTCCCTCTCCTCTTTGCTTATGCGGCCGGTGAACGCCACTGGCTGGAAGTTCACCCCGCGGACGACGTCCGAGTTCTTCAGCGCGAACTTGAATATCTCCCCTACCTGGTCGTCGTTGATGCCCTTCACGATGGTCGGCACCAGGACGATGGAGGGCGGGTGCTCCAGCTTGCGGCAGTTCTCTATGACCTTCAATTTGATGTCCAGCAGTTTTCTGCCGCGGGCCGCCATGTAGACCTCGTCCTTGAGGCCGTCGAACTGCAGGTAGATGGTGTTCAGACCGGCTGCCGCTGCCTTCCTGAAGAACTCCAGGTCCTCGGCGAACTTGATGCCGTTGGAAGCGGCCTGGATCTGTGCGAAACCGAGCTCTTTTGCCTTCGCAAGCACTTCGATGAACTTAGGGTAGATGGTCGGCTCTCCGCCGGAGAATTGGATGGCCGGGGTCTTGACCGGGCGTTGGGCCCTGAGGTTCTCCATCATCTTCACGATCACGTCAAAGCCGGGTTCGACGACGTATCCCGCCTGGTTGGCGTTGGCGAAGCATATGGGACATTTCAGGTTGCATCGGTTGGTAAGGTCGACGATCGCCAGCGCGGTGTGGCTGGTGTGCAGCTGGCAGAGGCCGCATTCGAAAGGACAGACCTTCGCATTAGGGATGGCCGGGTTGGTGACACCGGTGCCATCGTAGGCGAACTTCTCGGCCTTGAGATACATCTCCGCGTCTGACCAATAGACATCCGTGACCTTCCCATGTTCAGGGCAGGTCTTCTCCATCATAACCTTCCCGTCCGACTCGAAAAGCGTGGCCGGTATTATCTTCTTGCATTCCGGGCACAGGGAATCGGTCTTCTTGGGCAATCCCTTTTGCAGTGAACTCTCTTTTACGATCATAGAGGTCTCCCCAAATTAATGGGCAACGTACCGTGAAAAAGGATTTAATACTTATGTAGCTTGATTAGCTACAAATGATGCCATGAATCTGATGGACATACTAAGGCTGGACCTGCGTGAGCTTGAGACGGAATATAGAAAACTTGCGTCGGTTTTAGAGAAATTAGGGCTCTCCGATTACGAAGCCCGTTCCTATGTGGCACTGGTGGTCAAGAATCATGCCACTGCCGATGAGCTTTCCGATATATCGATGTTGCCGCGTACATCTGTCTATAAGGCGCTGCGTTCCCTGGAAGGCAAGAACTACGTGACCGCCACCATCGGTCGGCCCACCACGTACCATCCAGTCCCGGTCGAGGAGATAAGGGCGCGCACGCTCAACGAACTTAGCGAGATGTTCGACAAGCTCGCCTCGATCAAAGGGTTGCTCAGCGAGAAGGGGACCCCCCAGCTGGTCTTCACCATCATCGACAAGAAAAGGGTGATGGCCAAGATCGGCGATATGATCGAGGCGGCAAAGCGTACCATCATGATATCCTCTCCATTGATCGCAGAGATAAGGGGCGCACACGGTCAGCGGTTCAAGGATGCGATCAACCGAGGTGTGAAGATCGTTGTCATCACCCTTCCTGGGGTAAAGGTTCCGGAATCGTCCGAGGTGCACCGCAAGGCCGATCTGCTGGCGACCGACATCATAACCGACGGGGAGATGGCAATGATCGCTTCGCCCGACCTGGAACTGTGCGGTTTCTCCGACAACCCTTTTATAGCCGAGCATCTGGAACGTTTCATGCGAATGGCGATCGGTAAGGACGAGGCCCATCAGAAAGGGATGTAACCTGCATGTAGCTTTAGGCCTTATACAGAAACCTGACGGTGGCTTGGACGATGAAAGCCAAGGTCACCATTTTCCGCGGAAGGTCTCGTTGCAGGGGATCCCGTTCATTGAGCACGTCGCGGGCCGGGCAGATGTCATTCGCGATCGCCGCGGTCCTGGTGCTCGTGATATCCGGCGCATCGGTCATGGTCTATTCCCAGATGGGGGAACGAGACCGCCTTGCGTCCATGTCGGAGGAGACCCTGAAAGGTCTGGAGCAGGCCTCCGCCAAAGCCGCGAACGAGGCCGAGAACACCGCCTATGCCATAGCTCTGGACGAGGTGAGGTCAGGGGTACGTAACGAGACCGAGCTGACCGGGCGATTCATGAGTTCTTTGCAGAAGGAAAGCGCGTTCCGCTATCCTGCCACTTCTGGGCCATATTCGGTCGATGTTAACACCAGTCACCTTACCTTGATGTTCCTGCGGCTCCCGTCCCGGGACCTCTATCCGGTCCCTGGCAACGATCAAGGGCTTGAACTGGCCGGTTCATCCGTACCGGTGTACTTCGCCCTGGCAGGGAACCTGACGGTCAATGTCTCCCTCGGGTCGGATGTCCTGACGAAGGTGGTCGAGGTCGACCGCAGCATCCTAGTGCCTCTGCCCTTCCTGCAGAACCGCGCCGAGGCCTTCTCCTCTGCCTATGGACAGGGCCTGACCGAGCTGGAGAAGATTGTCCGCTACGAGCTGACCGCCCTTGCCCAGCTCAGGGTCATAAACGGTTACGGGATGGCGAGCCGCGATGCTCCGAAAGGGACCGCTTCCATAATCTCAGAGGCAGACGTGGAGAACGCGATCAATGTCGCCACGATGCTCCTGGAGAGGAAGTATTTCCGGACCGTCGACCCGGCGATGTCGGCGCTCCTGAACTCCACCGGGAACGAGCCCGGAGCGAGATCGTTCGTCGAGGACCTTAGGGAAGGAGGGGATCTGGACCCAGCCGACATGTTCCTCAGTCTCTACGGGGCCGGCAGCTATGATCTCAGATCGGTTCTGGCACAGAGCCTGTACGCCGCTTCGGATATGATAGTCCTGCGTTGGCTGGAGTATCTGGGCATCATCAACATTGCGAACGGTGTTGAGGACCTGGTCGAGAAAGGCGGAATGGTCCTGAACGACATCGTCGACATGTGCCTAGGGAGGGATATGATCGAGGAGAAGGTCATCTCTTGGATAGACCGAAGGATGGCAGAGGCCGGCTACGGGGAGAACCTTTTCCGGTTCGTCCACGCCTCCTCGAACGACATGGGCCTGGTCATACCGGCTCGTTCCCTTGCCCTGGTCAACGATACTGGCCAAACCATCAGCGTGCAGGTATCTGGAAGTGTGAACCTGGACTTTCCTATGGAGGACCTCTTCAATTTCGAGGAATGGAAGCAATTCTACGTCCAATACACCGCGGGCACCCACCAGCTGGCGAACGAACTCCAGTACTTCGTAAAGAGCGTGGCCCTCGGTATCGGCAGCGCATCTGCGATACCGGTCATGAGCATGTCGCTGGACCCCAGGGACTCCCAGAACTATCTGGACCAATTCACGGGCGCTTTGAACCAGGTCATCTCCGATCGGGGTTCCTGGTTCGGCCGTGCTTTCAATCATACAACGTTGAACGGCATCGTCGACGGGATGTCCGAATCGTTGCTGGAATATTTCGACGCGAATTGGCAGGGTATGTTCCACCGCACCGCCAGCCTGGATGATTCGGTAACGGTCATCGCGGGGAAACTGGTGGACGATGCCAGTTCCCGTACCCCGGACATGAACGGTGCCTATTATGAAGAGAACATCCAGAACGTAGCCAGATCCATAACTCAGGATCCGACGTGGATCTATGGCAGCCTCACTTCCGGATTTGACCTGGAGATCTCCAAAGTAAGGGACCTTTTCAACGCCTCGTTCCATGCGCCCAACCCCGAGCATTCCAAGCTGATCCAGAGCGTCAGGATGCTGGCCCAGGGATTGTTCACGGTGGTCCCCGGGTTGGAAGCCATGCTGGACCGTTTCATGGTCAGGCTGTTAAAGGACATGTCCGATTCCCAGACCACCCGGTCCGACCGTGTCACCATCGCCCTCCCGTCCGAGGAGGGATTCAGGATCCAATGCGATGGTGGAAGGCAGATCGAGGAGCGCCTTTCCGTCGCCACCAACATCGGTCGTGAGGGCATCTCGAACCTTAGGGTGGACATAGTCCAGCCATACCAATTCGACCGTTCATCGTCCCAGTATCCCAACCTGCACACGGTCGACGTCGGCAATTGCTCCTGGACCCCGTTCACCAGCCAGTGGACCGTATCCTTTAAGGGCTCGATCTCCGTGGCTTTAAGGTCGGCCGTGTCGGATCCGCTGATCGAGATCTTGAACGGCTCAAGCACAAGGGACAAGGTCCCGTTCGAATCCCAGATCACGATATCCATCCAGAGCGGCTGGGCGCTGGCCGGGGTCGAGTACATGCCGACCACCACCTTGTGGGACGACATCGCAGGGCTCATACAATCGGTATGGCAGTGGATAGTGGATGGCGTGAAGGTGATCTGCGACGGTGTCGCCAGGCTCTTTGATGCTCTGCAGGGCCTGATCGAAAAACTGATCTCGTTCTGTGCCGAGATCATCAAGGCGCTCTCCTCCGTCATGCAGACGCTGATCTCGGCGGTGCAGGACTTCGTCCGGATCGCATTGGTAGGTCCATTCCAGTGGATAGCTGAGGCCATCGCCAATCAGATCGGGACGGTCTCGCGCGATATGGACATCTTCGGTCTGAAGATCCGCCTGGAAACCAATGTGGCGGACCTGGCCCTGGGTTCATCCAAGAGCTTGCTTAAAATGACCGTGTGGACGGGGGTCCTGGGAAGCACCATCTCGGTCTCTACCAGGATGTGCATGCTGCCGGATGGCAAGTTCACTCTGCTCTCGAACGCCACACTTCAATCCGAGGACTGGAGGATGACCCTCGTCCTGGACCCGTTCATGGACATCTTCGAGCACATGATCGAGATAAAAGGGATCATGGCGGACAGCGTGATCGAGGTGGTCATGCCAGAGATCGTCCGCTATGACCAGGTCTCGCTCGCTCTCTCGGACGTCCCTGGTTTCGGCCAGCTACTCTCCAACATAATCCTTCCCATCCCCGGACTGAAAGGCTCGATCGATGCCGGTTTCGTCTTCAAGTACGCCGAGCCCAGCATGGACCATGTGCTGATCAACGAATACGAGCAGAATCCAAAGGGTGCCGATGCAGGGCATGAATGGGTGGAGCTCTTCAACCCGACCGACGAAGCGGTCAGCCTATCGGGTTGGACGTTCGAGACCATGCATGGAGTGCAGCGCTGCGACAAATTGGGGGATGTCCTGCTGATGCCGCACGCCCGCCTGGTATATACCTTTGATGAACAAACGTTGGACAACCAGGGGGAGGCGAAGTTCCCGGTCATGGAATCATTGGTGCTCCGGGATAGCTCCGGGAGGCGGGTCGATTCGACACCATGGACCGTGGACACCAAGGATGATTCCAGGTCTTGGCAGCGCTCATTCGACGGCTCGGACCGATGGGAGTTCCGGTCCGCCACTAAAGGTTCACCCAATGCTCACTGGCGGTATGACCCGAGCAGCTCGACCTCATTAGTCAAGATGATCACGGACTCGTTGATACAGGGTCTCGATCAGATGGTCGCGGCCGGAACAAGCCCCGACGGCATCGCCATGACCATCAGGGCCAGCATCGAGAATCTGTTGGAACGTCTTACGGACTACGTGGTCGATTCGATCATAGAGATCGGCGTATATGTCGAGGTCAGTATCCTAGACCAGACCGGTGCTTCCGGCGGTGGTTTCCGTCTTTCCCTGTCGGTGAGCAACGGGTTCGTCCATGAGGCACTGCACTGGTTCGGGAGCGCCTTAGTGGAGGCCGTGAAGGACCTGCTCAACCCGATGGCGCCTTTGCGGTCCGCCCTGTCGGTGGAGAGGCTGTGCGAGAATACCTGGATCGGCCTCAGCGCCTTCTGCAAGGTCGGACTCCCGGACATCCTGGGCAAATCATCCGTCATGGTGAAGATGTCAGCGGTCATCAAGGTCAACCTGGCTGCCGTGGGGGCCGTGTTTGGCACTGACCTGGGCCGGCCCCAGATGACGTTCGGCGTCCTCATATCCGGCATTCCCGCCTCCCTTCTGCAGAACGCCAAGCTCAGGGGCACCGGTGCGATGGTCGACGTCTGGGTCCTGAAGGCCTCCGTGACCAGCATCGCATAAACCATTTATCCCTCTTTCTGGCACAACAAACTAGAAATCACCGTTGTCGGATACTCTGGAACATGCTTCATGGATTGTCGAACGTGCCTCTGGCCATTGGCGACGATTTGCTGAACACGTATGGGTGGCCCCTGCTGTTCGTCGCGGCGATGTTCGTGGTGTCGCTCTATGTGTGGTCCTATGTGACCAAGGCCTTCGACAGGATGGCTACCAAGGAGGGCAAGTACCTGGATTCCGAGGTGGTCTATTTCTTGGACCATATGGTCAAGACGGTCATCGTCATCCTTCTCTCCTTCATGTCCGGTTACGTAGCCTCCCTGGTGTGGCAGGAGTTCAAGGACCAGGTATGGACGCCATATTTCAATGTGATCGTGGATGTGATCATCATCGCGGTCATCGTCCTGGTGGCGATGCTCATCGTTCACATCCTAAGACGGATAGCTAAGCAGGAACGGATGGCAAGACGGGAAGTGACCGCCTTCGGGCGATCGAACAAAGAGATGACCAGCCTGGTCATGAGCTACGTCGTCTACCTGATCGCGGTCACCCTTACCCTGATCATAATCATCACCCTGATCCCGACCCTCAACCCTTATGAGGCCGCCTCGCAGTTCCTGAACAAGAACGGAACGGTCGTCGGGACCATCATCGTCATCATCGTGGCCATCTTCCTGGTCATGCGACTCATCGGGGAGGTGCTGGAGGATTTCAAGTACCGGACCAAGAAGTTCAACCCGCAGGTCATCGACCTTTTCCGGACGGTGATAGGATACTCCCTTTGGACCATCGCTTTCCTGACCATCGTGTTCTCGGTATTCTCGCTGTTCAACCTGTCGGAGATCGGGTTGATCCTGGTCATCCTCATCATGTCCGTCATCCTGGTCGGGGTTTCGCTTTCCTATTCCACGATACGCAACATCTACGCAGGACTGGCCATCATGGATTCGAGCCCGTTTGAGATAGGCGACCGGATCAACATCGGCGGCGATATGGAGTGCGACGTGCTCCAGAAGAACCTCATGTTCACCGAGGTGAAGACCATGGAGGGGGATTTCGTGGACTTCCCCAACATCAGGATCATTGAGGACAAGATCTACAACTACTCCCGGTCCGTGGCGCACGCCATAACAGTGCGGCTGGAGGTGGACTTCTCGATCTCTCATAACGAGGTCGAGAAACTGATCCGGGACGCAATGGCCAAGGTCCAGGGGATAATGAAGGACCAGGCGGCAGAGGTCATAGCCACCGGGATCGAGAAGGGCACTATTCAATACGAGGTCCGGGTCTACATAGAGGACGGCCTCAAGGCCAGGCAGCTGAGGTCCGAGCTGATATTCCGCATCCAGGATGCATTCCATGCCTCCGGCCATGAGGCTCTGTTCGAGTGATCAGTCCCGGGCGAGCTCGAATTGATAGAACTCATCGAAGCTCCAGCTCTCCAGGGATATGAACCCGGCGAAGATGGCCTCGACATCTCCAATGTCGATCCTCTCTTCCACCGGTGGACCGAAACTGGTCGGTCTCTTCTGGAAATCGACCAGGGAGACTCGGCCTCCTTCCTTGAGGGCCCTTCTGATCTCCTTCACGAACCTGTCCCGGTCCTCGAACTCATGGAGGACATTGACGACAAAGATCCGATCCAGTGAGCCATCCGCAAAAGGCAGTTCGGGCAGTTCTCCCAATAATGGCCATATGTTCTCCCCCTGCCCCGGTGCGAGACTGGCGCCGAGGGTATCGAGCATCTCCCTTTGCGAATCGAGTGCGACCACCGCCTTCACCTCGCGCGACAACGGAATGGAGATGTAACCGGTCCCTGCGCCCAGGTCCGCGCATACCTCTCCTGTGCGCGGTGATGCCCGCTCCACGATCTCCTCCGCCGGCTGGACCTCTCGCCTAGGCAAGCCCTTGAGCATTTCCTTGTTACCAGCCTTGAACTGATGAGCCATTGATGTTGACATCCGTGATGGGTTTATTAAGATGGCAGTCGGATTCTTCTGAGGGGACTGGCAATGATATTCGTTCTTTCCTGAGGAGAGATATTAATTATAGTGGGTCACTATTCCAAATTAGGTGAATCATATGGCAAAGGAAGAAGAGAACATGGAACTCTCGTTCCCCGAGATATTCGATATTCTAGACTGCTCGATGGAGGACATGCTCGACGTTCTCTCCCAGGCTATAGACATGCTGGAAGAGGGCAAGACCGAGGATGCGATCGAGGTCCTGAAGGCGCTGGAGGAGGACATGTTCGACTTCCTCGGCTACGTCGATGAGGGCGAGGCGGAAGGATGCGGATGCGATGTGGAAGAGGTCGAGGTCGTCGAGGAGAAGCCTAAGAAGGCAGCCAAACCCGCCGCAAAGCCAGCAGCCAAGCCGGCACCGAAGGCAGTCGTAAAGCCAGCAGCAAAGAAGGCAAAGGGCAAGAAGTAATCACTTCTTTTTCCAAACCTTTTCCTATTTCATGTCTCTCCAGTTTTATTAAACACAATGGATAGCTCTGAAATGATCATCTATCAGTGAAAGGAAAATGTGGTCAGGGCCGGCCGAATAATGTCGAGAGAAGACTGGAAGAGGTTTTACAGGTCACTCGATGAGTTCCTGTCCCTGCATGTACTTGCGTAGAGCTTGAGGGATCACTATGGTCCCATCCTTCTGCTGGTTGTTCTCCAGGACCGATACCATGGTACGCGGGAGCGCGACGCCAGAACCGTTCAGCGTGTGCACGAACTCGCTCTTCAGGTGAGGTTCGGGGCGGAACTTGATCCGGGCCCTTCTGGCCTGGAAATCGGTGAAACAGCTGCATGACGAGCATTCCAGCCATTTCTGGGTACCGGGTGCGTGCGATTCTATGTCGTAGGTCTTGGCCGAGGCGAAACCCATGTCCCCGGTGCAAAGCAGCAGGACCCGGTAGGGCAGCTCCAGACCTTCCAGGACGGCCTCGGCGTCGGCCAGCAAGGTCTCCAGCTCAGCATACGATCCCTCTGGATGCACGAACTTGACCAGTTCAACCTTGTTGAACTCATGGACCCGTATGATGCCCTTCATCTCTGCATGGCGGCCGGCCTCACGCCGGAACGATGGAAGATACGCGGTGTAGTAGATCGGCAACTGGTCCTTCTCCAGTATCTCATCCTGCAGCAGGTTCGTGACCGGGACCTCGGCGGTCGGGTTGAGCCAGAGGTCGTCCCTCTCGCACCAATACATATCGTCCGCCATCTTCGGATACTGTCCCGTACCGATGACAGCGTTACGGTTTATCACAACGGGCGGGAAGATCTCCTTGTATCCCTGTTCGTGGTGGAGGTCCAGCATGAAATTGACCAGCGCTCTTTCAAGTCTCGCACCGTCTCCCTTGAGCACATAGAACCCACTACCGGCGATCTTGGTGCCGCGGTCGAAATCGATGATGTCCAGTTCTTCGCCTATCTGGATATGGTCCTTGGGAGTGAAGTCGAAGGCACGTTCTTTCCCGTATGACCTCACGCAGCAGTTGTTGTCATAGCATGCCCCTATCGGTACTGTGGCATCAGGGATGTTCGGGATGAGGAGGACAACATCGTTCCGCGCATTTTCCAGCTCGGCGGTCCTGGCGTCGATCTGGTTTATGCTGGTCGCCACATCCTTCATCTCGGAGACCAGCTTCGACTTTTCGTCGCCCTTCAGCTTGGAAATTTGATGGGAAGCCTCGTTCCGTTTTCTCTTCAGCTGGTTGGACTCGTCGACCAGCCTTCTCCATTCATTGTCAATCTCCAGGAACTTGGTGAGCAGCTCCTCTGGGTAGTTCCTGTTCTTCAGCATCTCCCTTATCTTGTCGGGATTCTCCCTGATGACCGATACGTCCAACATCTGAATCCTTCCTAGAGGTCTATGTAGCCTTTCCCGTTCAGGAAATCCTGCTGGGTCAGCAGAACGATCGAGCCCCGGACGTCCACCAGGATGGCTCCAGAACGTTCCGAGATATCCTTAGCGATGACATCCTTCTCTTCTCCGGAGGCGGGTAGCAGCCGGATCTTCACGACCTTCCTGGTCTTCACCTGAAGCCTTACCTCCTCGATCAGGCTGTCGGTGACCCCATCCTTGCCGACATGGATCGTTGGCTTGAGGTCCGCGCCGATTCGCTTGACATCCTTTATGGTGCGCTTGGGCATCGCTTGGTCTCCTTCTTCTCTTTGATGTATGGCATTCGCCTTATATGATTGCACCCGAGGCAGTGAACGACGACGCGCTGGTCACGAAGACGAACACGGCAGTTGCGGCCAGGGATCAAGGGCAGATAGCATTCCTTGCACCATAGCTCGGTCCTAGGCATCGGCACGTTAGAGCGCATGGCGATCTTCCTAGCAAGCTCAACATATCTTCTGCCCCTCGGAATGTTCCCGTTAATGGCCGCGATACGGGCCAGAGACATCAGGATCAGCATGCGCCTTTTGGCGATCCCTTTCACTTCCTTGTTGCTTATGCGTCTCTTGCCCACTCTAATACTTCCGAACGCCTCGAAAGTGTATGCCGGTCAAATAGCTTTCCCCTAGACCCGACTACTGGCGAAGAGGCTCGGGGCATGAAAAAGCTGACCGAGCTTCAAGAACTCTCTCTTGATGAAATGGCGGAAAGAGCAAGGCGCTCTCAGATGAGGAGATTCAGCGTCGCCTATGCAAAGATGGTGAGACGGTGAACCGCCACGAGAGGACCTACCTCCGTGAGCAATACGGACGGGTTGAGACAAGAATCTCCCCTAAGATCATCTACGCCTTCCTGCTCGTTTGGTATCTCGAGATCGCGCTAGGCATCTTCGCAATAGGCACGGAGGCGTTCCGGTGAGAGGCAACTGCCCCCTCAAGGACGATCCGAAGGGTGGAATCGTGTGCAGTGCAACGCCCCGGCTCATCGATGAGTCTCACTGCCTGCGTTGTCCTTTTGCCGTCCCTCGCAATCCCGCGATCGCCGTGAAGCGTCTCGAACCTCTCGCCGTTTCGACCGGGTGACCTTTTTAAATGCCTGCGGTCTCCGGGGAAGATTGCCGTTCCAAAGTCGGGTTACAAGAGTTACACGAAGATGTAACCCGAGGTACACCCGCCACCCGCCTAACAGACCGCATCCTTGGCCTCCTCTCCAAGGCAACCGAGCCGTATTCACCCAAGATGATCGCCCTCAGACTAGGGGCGAATCACAACACCATCAAGGGCACGCTCAGACGACTGGCTAATAAGAATCTCATCGTTTCCGATGGAACGGGCTACATTCTTCCGGCCGCGAGCATCGAGCGAGAACTGATTGAGAAGATCCGTTACGACGAGCAGAATGACTCCCTGCCCCGGTTGCATGATCTTCACCTCACCTTCAAACCGGAGAACATCCGGACCGCGTTAGGCCAGCATCCCGAATTGGCACAGCTTTTCTCAGACACGGACTATCAAATCGAGGATAGGGGGCCAGGCATCGAAAGTTACAGCAACTTTAATATACCGAGTTACAAAAAGATACCCTCCCTATCTTCATCCCCGTTAAGTTCCCACTTCCTTGAACGGTTCTTCAACCCGCTTGATCCGGCGAGCATCTATCAGCTTTGGCAACCCGGCCGGCATTGCCGGGAGATCAAGGGCGGTTTCCAAGAAAAGTTCGACCTCCGGGACTATGCGATCATCATCCAGGTCTATTCGACCGGCACCATCAAGATCATTATTTCGAACTCGGAACACGCTTTCACCGCCCGCGAGTTCCGGGACTCCCTGAACACCATCGACGGGATCTTCTCCGCCAAGACAGGGATCCGGTTCCTCGATATCTCCGACTTTTGGTTCATAGAGAAGTGTCATTTCAACTCGGACATCAAGGGCGACACCGAACTAGCTGGCACCACTCGATTGAACTACACTGTCAAGCAACTTGACGACGTACTGTTCCGGCTCTATGAGAAACGGATCGGCGACGAGGTCTATCTCCGATCCGAGACATGCCTGGAGAAGGGTAACTATCCGGACCATAACCTCAACGCATTCATGGCCCTGGCGATGGGCGGACCGCCTGCCAACGTCCTCATGGCCTCGCAATACCGGGCCAAGCAGGAAACGGATCAGCTCTTCGAGGCTGTAAAAGGCATCGCCGCCAGCCAGCGGGTGATGGTCCAGAAGGTTGACGCCCTGGTCGACAACCTGGCCAAGAAGCTCCCACTCGTAGAAAAGAAGGACCAGCCAGCTATAATAGATTCCGAGCTGGCCGCACGTACTCAGGAACCGGCCCCCAGGTCATTGACCAAGCGCCCCACCGACATCGCCGGGTTCGTCTCGGCCGCCGAATTTTCCTCTTCTCCTCAGTTGTCAAAGAGCGAGATCGAGCAGGTGAAAGCGCTCTCGAACAAAACGGTCCAGCGTACGCTCTCGACATTTGAGGAGAGGGTCAAGAAACGAGGTAGATCATAATGGTCAGGAAGATCAGGAATTCGTCAAGATTAGCGATGTACCGCGACGTCTGGGCGCTCAGCACGTCGAACACCGGATATCCAGGTGCATTCCCTGGTGGATTCGTCAAGCGGATCAAGCATCAGGGTTGGTGGGGCAGTGATCGCCTTTGGATGTTCAGCGGGACCTTCAAGGACAAAGAGGGGACCACGATCGACATCAAGCCGGAAGTGCGGCCGGACGTCGTTGCCGACTGCGAGCAGCTCCCCTTCGCCGACCACTCGTTCGACTTCGTGTGCCTCGATCCGCCGTACAGCAAGCTTGAGGCTCGGGAACTCTACGACCTGGACTACTGCAACATCCCCCAGGTAGTGAACGAGGCGGCCAGGGTATGCAAACCGGGCGGCCTGGTCCTTATGCTCCACCGCCTGATTCCTTGGAGCGGTCCTTGGGAGAACGTTCACAAGAAGCGCTTGGTGCCGATCGCCGTCGTCGGGGTGTACACGATCGCGGGGTATACGAACATCCGGTGCCTGTCGGTGTGGCGGAAAACCGAAACTCTGCACGACTTCGAGATCGGCGACCTCGAGATCGCCTCGTGCGATCCGGAGATCTCCAGAGAGGGGGTGATGTTCGGATGAACGTTTTTCTTTTTTGTTCCCAAGCGATTCTCCCGACTGCTGGCTATCTCCGATTTTGGAGCTGCGGGGTGGTCCTGTGAGAGCCGCCCTATATGCTCGCGTCTCCACCAAGGACAAGGGGCAGGATGTGGGCGTTCAACTTCTCGCGCTCAGGCGCTACGTTCAGGCGATGGGCTGGGAGATCTCCGGGGAGTACACCGACCATTGCACAGGGAAGACGCCGAAGAGGGACGGCCTAGGAAAGCTCCTCGACGATGCCCAGCAGGGTAAGTTCGATGTGGTTCTGGTCCTCCGCATCGATCGGATCATGCGCTCGGTGCGCCACTTCATTTCCCTGAACGACCAACTGGCCCTTTATCGCGTCAAGCTCGTGAGCGCCGCTGACGGTATGGACTATGCCACTCCGATCGGGAAGCTCGTCCGGGGCGTCCTGATGGATGTGGCGGAATTCGAGGTCGAACAACTGACCCAGCGCACTCTCGAAGGTTTGGAGAAGGCCAGGGCGGACGGTAAGCGCCTCGGCCGGCCGGTGGTCGAGATCGATGTCGACAAGGCCATCGACCTGCTCCAACAGCCGGGAATGAGCAAAGCGAAGGTGGCGTCAATGCTTGGCACGAACCGGGCGACCCTCAACAATCGGTTGCGCGAATCCGGCGTCGTCATTCCGACACCCGACCCGAAAACAAAGGGTATCGAGGAAAACGAGGCTCGGGTTATATACTCCGGACCTTCGAACCAGGGTGACAGCAAACGAACGATTGTTTCCGCCTCGAAGGGCCGGAAGGGAGGCAGACCATGACCTTCTCGAACCGTCAGGTCGCCGTCATCTTATGGGCGGCGGTCTCGGTCCTGCTCGGTGCGGCCTACTCCCTCGGCAAGCTCCTCCGCATGATACAAGGAGGCCATCCATGACCTCGGACGCGGAGCGAACGCCGATCGTGGTCAGGTTGTTGAACGACGCCCCGGATCTGCCGAAGCAACAGGTGCATCTCTTCCTATCGAAGAGGAACGCCGACGCGATCCGGAAGACCGCGAGGCTCAAGGGCATCACCCAGGGTGATCTTCTGGATGATGCGCTGACTCAGTACTTCCAGTCGTTGAAGAGATCCAAGGAAACACAATCAGAGATCAGGGAGAAATTTCTATGAAAGCATTGGCACTAATCATAATTGTAGCCATCGTGATGGCGGGCGGGTTCATAATCTACGACCAAAGGCTATTGGACCCTGACAACGGACAAAAGGTAACTCTGACCATCGATAACGCTCATGGTGTAACGACCGAAACGATCAAAGTAACTTATATTTCCCACGACCAATATCAAAAGATGATCGCGACCGGCCAACAGCAGGCTGGCAGTTCGCAGACGGTCAGCATAGCGCCTGGTGCGTCGAAAACGCTCACATTGCCCGGTGATACCGTGGCCTTGAACGGGGATGATGGTGCGCTCGGATTCATGGTTGGTTATATGGATTCGTCCGTCAGCCGGATGGGTGCGCTTCTGCCAGGCGACACGGTCAACGTCGTGTACACCGATCAGGGGTACACCGAGATTCCGATCCAAGTGATCCACGGGGGTGCTCAATGAGCCCCTACGTCCTGATCTACAAACTGAAAAAGGACAAGCAACGCCATCTGATACTTCGCCAGTCTAGAGCTGAGGTGATTAGGGAGCATCGTAGGCTTAAGGCCATCG
>DASXVU010000026.1 GCA_036504055.1 Methanomassiliicoccales archaeon
GTCCGTGCCGATCAGATTATCGCGCGAAACGCCAGTGACCTTGATGGTCGCCTCGTTGACGTCCGTTATCTTCCCATCGGCGCTGATCGTAACCAATGGGTCCAGTGATGCCTCGATCAGGCTGCGCGCATATTGTGATGCGCCGCCCAGCTTGTCCTCTGCCGCCCTTCGGGATGCGACCTCCTCGGTGACATCCCGAGCTATGGTGCAAGCCCCGACGAAGCGACCTTCTTTGTCTTTTATCGGAGATATGCTGATCGAGACCTGAATGATCTGGCCATCCTTCCGTCGCCTCTGTGTCTCATAATGGTGGATCTTTTCCCCTTTCTTGATCCTCTCTAGGATTGCGGGCACCTCGTCCACGACCCCGGGAGGAATGAGTATGGATATTGGTTTACTCATCACTTCTTCGGCATGATAGCCATAGATGTTCTCCGCACCACGATTCCAGAATGTGATTATTCCATCTGAGTTCTTGGCTATTACAGCATCGTTCGAGGATTCTACGATGGAGGCAAAGAAGTAAGGGTTGGCTTCCATTATTCCACCTAATGGTAAGACTTTACCCAATGACCTATGCTCATCATCGCAGCTCATGTCTGTTTTATTTCCAGTCATAGCATGCCTTCAATAATTTTTTTGATTCAGCTCGGTCCGATAGTAATTCAATTCCGATTATATTGAATATTCTCCGATCCCGGTCAGTGCCAAAGATCCATTATGGAATTTATTGATGCCATTTAGGTCGAAATTCGATATGTTCGAGAAATGGAAATGAATAGGGAGCAAGATGGACCATAACTCGGCGAAAGGAATATCTTATATCTAATCGCCTTCAATGAATGAGGCCGGTGATTTCAATGAAAGGACTTCAGGAAGGAGATAAGGCACCTGCGTTCAAACTGCTGGACCAGGACGGAAAGGAAGTCGACATGGCCGAGCACATCGCCAAGAAAGTGCTGGTAATATACTTCTATCCGAAGGATTTCACATCGGGATGCACGATGGAGGCCCACGCATTCAGGGAGATGCACGAGGCCTTCCAGAAGGAAGGTGCTGAGATATTCGGAATAAGCGGCGATTCGGTGGAATCGCATAAGAAGTTCGCCATCGAGCATGAACTGCCATTCACTCTGCTGTCGGATCCAGGCAACAAGGTCCGGGACATGTTTGGGGCCTATGGATTGGCGCATGTCGTAGGCAGGGTGACCTATGTGGTGGACAAGAACGGAGTGATAAGGATGGTCTTCTCTTCCAACATACAGCCCAAGGATCACGTTGAGAGGTCCATCGAGAAGGTCAGGGAGCTCGCTAAGGCGTAGGCAGCTTCCGGACCAGCATGATCCCGTCCCTCACGGTGAGGAGGACGTTCTCGACCCTTTTATCGCCATTTATCTTCTCGTTCATGGCGACTATGGCGAGAGCGTCCTTGTCATCGACAGGGGGGTCTAGGACTTTTCCGTACCAGAGCATGTTGTCGAGAGCGATGATGCCGCCCGGTCGGAGCATCTCCAGAGCGGCCTCATAGTAAAGGTCATAGGCCTCTTTGTCCGCATCGATGAAGGCCATATCGAAGGGACCATGAATATCGCGCACGGTCTCCCGGGCATCGCCCATGACCACTCTGATCTTCTTTCCATAAGGTACTCGGCGGAAATATTTCCTGGCGATATCGACCGCCTCGGGATCTCGGTCCAGCGTGTAGAGTACACCGTCGTCGGGTAAGGCGGACGCCATCATCATTGCTGAGTAGCCAGTGAAGGTTCCGAACTCGAGCACCCGTTTGGCCCTGGTCATCGCCACCAGGAATCTCAGGAAAGTACCCTCCACCTCACCGACCTGCATTCCCGGGTTGGACATCTTGGCATATGTCTCCTCCTTCAGGTCACGGAACACCTGGTCAACATCCCGGGTGTTCTTCGAGGCATACTCCTCGATGGCTTGGTCATAGGGATTCATGCGGTAACACTCTGGTGCCATTGAATAATAAACCCTTCCGAGATCGGTGAACGGATCCTGGAGAACGTCGTAACAACCATGCTTTATCTATCAGCGCCTGGAATAGTATTCATCGAATGGAAGAGTGCCCATGACGACCAAGGAGATAGCCGAAAAGAGGTCGGTAGTATTACGCAAGAAGCCGTACTCCGGAGGCCGGGTCATCTATTGGATGGACCGGGACCAGCGCGCCCAGGACAATTGGGCGCTCATTTATGCCATGAAGGAGGCGAACGATAAAGGGGTTCCGCTTTGCGTTGTGTTCTGTCTTTATCAAGAGAATCTCGGGGCGACTCTGAGGCAGTATCATTTCATGGTCGGCGGTCTCCGACAATTGGAGACAAGGCTCGGACAATCCGGCATCGGATTCTACCTCCTGGAAGGTCTACCCGGGATCGAGCTTCCCGCCTTCCTGTATCGCATGAGAGCGGGGCTGCTGGTCACTGATTTCGACCCATTGAGGACCAGCATGGATTGGAAACAGAGAGTGGTGGCGGCCCTGGACATACCGGTGGTGGAGGTGGACGCCCACAATATCGTTCCATGCCGTGAGGTGTCGAAGCGTAGGGTCATGTCGTTCGCCAGTTTCCGAGAGAAGGTCATCCCCTTGCTCCCAGAATATCTGGTGGATTACCCAGAATCGGTTCGACCGGACCTGGTCTGGGAGATGGAACAGAAGCCGACCGATTGGGACGCGGCCTTGAACAACCTGCATCTGGACGATGGGGTCAAACCCCTTGTCTGGATATCTCCGGGAGAGGAAGAGGCCGGGGCCGCCTTGGAGAGATTCTGCCGAGAAAGGATGTCTGAATATCCTGAAGGATTGGTCGACCCCTCGAAGAACGCCCAATCTGACCTGTCACCTTACCTGCATTTCGGACAGCTTTCATCGCAGAGGGCAGTGCTGAACGTCAAGGCGACCAGAGCAGAGGAATCCGTCAAATCACTTTTCATCGATCAGATAGTGGTCAAGAAGGAGATCGCCGACAACTTCTGCCTCCACACCCCGATCTATGATTCGGTCGGAGCGCTGCCCGAATGGGCCAGGAGAACGATCAACGGCCACCGGTCTGACATCAGGGAACATCTCTATTCACTACAACAGCTTGACCAGGGGCTCACGCATGATCCGCTGTGGAACGCCGCCCAGATGGAGCTGGTCAAACGGGGAAAGATCCACGGCTATCTGAGAGAGTATTGGGCGAACAAGATCATGGAATGGACCAGAAGCCCGGAGGAGGCTTTCAGCTTCGCCATCCACCTCAACGACCGGTATTCGCTGGATGGCCGGGATCCGAGCGGCTATACCGGGATCGCGATGGTCATTGGCGGCCTGTACGGCCGTCCTTGGCAGTCGAAGGAAGTGCTCGGGAAGGTGAGAAGGATGACCTATACCGGGGCAAGGCTCAAGTTCGATATCCATGCATATGAGGAGAAGGTCAAGAATCTGTGAAGACCAGGAAATGATTCCCTATCGACGTGGCTGAAGCGATCTCTCTTGATACGATCTCAACAGAGGATAGGAGTTCTTGACCATCTGGTGCAGAGATTTTCTCAGATGTTCGCCATAGGTGGAACGGGATATGCCTTCCCTTTTGGCAACCTCGTCCATCTCCACCTTGGCCGGCACATCCAATAGTCCGCTGTCAAAGGCTGTGGCCAGGACGCCGAGCTGGCGGTCGGAGATGCCGTCGAACAGGTGAACGGGAACGATACCAGAGTCCAGGATGAGGTCCAAGTTCTCCCGCCCATGGTGGGAGATCACCTCTACCTCACTGTCCTTGGAGCAGATATCGATGAACCGGCGCAGATCTGGCCGGGAAGGGGAGAATATCCGGTAGTGGGCCCAGCCCCCAACGAACACGACGGGTGGAATGAGCCAACATCGGCATCGATGCGCTACATTATCGATCGAGTTGGGGTCGTTGCAGGAACATATGCTCATGGTGAGTACTGCCGAGGCGCCATCCAGGAACGAATGGTCCACTTCCAAGGCCGTTTGTGCCTCCTCGACGATCCTCTCCGCCTGCTCTGGGCTCTTTGCTGAAACGTAGAGCATTTCATTCGCGTTCAAGCACCAAAGCGCCATTCTGGCCTCGGGATACCGTCCAGCGAAGTTGCAGAAGGTGCGGTCATGATGCATTCTCAAAGAGGTGTCAAGGAACTTCATGTTTCATCACCTGAACTAAGATACATCGTCCGGAGGCCAATCAATCTATCGCCGGCTTTCCGCCCTAGGGCGGTAGAAATGGGAAATCCGGGCCGGTGGTTATCATCAGGCATGAGCAAAGACCCGGAATTGAACGCATACCTGAAGAACGAATGGAAGAACGACCGTAGCTGGCTGACAAATGGGCCTGACTGCTGCCCGGACGAAGAAGGCATCGTCTTAGCATTGAGGATGAGGCTAAGGAGGACGGTCAAGGCACTCGATGAAACCTACGGCCAGATAGCTTGCTGTCTATGAACGGGACCGGATCCATATTTATCGGGCCAGCTCCCAGGAGAACTCCTCCAGCTTCTCGATCGGGAGCATGGCGTCGTACACTCGATTCGAAGGTGCTGCCTCGGTGTCGGAACCGATGTACGCGTCCCTTACCTTCATACCCGCCAGACGTCTGAAGGTCTCCGCAAGGCAGGCTTTGGCAAGGCCCATCCTCTGGTAGTCGGGATGGGTGGCGATAGGGTCGATCTCAGCATAGTTCTGCTTCCAGTCGATCCTCGCCTCAGTGCATGAGACGCATCTTCCCCCGGGGGACAGAACCTGCACCAGCATGCTCGGCAGGAATCCGGGCGCCTTTCGCTTCGATTCGAACCATTCCTGGTTGATGGATTGCTTTCCGAACGCCTTGTTAATGACCTCGATGGTCCCATTGGCATCACCGGAATGCCCGAGGTCGGTGAGAGAGAATCCATCCATCAGAGGAGATGCGTGCGGCGAAAGCATCGTGTCGTACCTCCGCAGGAACCATCGGGAGCCGGTTATGTGGTATCCTCGCCTCTTCAGAAGGTTCTGTCTCCAGACATCGTGGGCGAAGGCGGAAACGACGATACGGTCCTTGTCGCGACCCCACTGATCCTCGATCCAGGTCAATATCCTGTCCTCCAGGTCTCGCCGGTCAGGACTCACCTGCAGGGTCATAACATCTCCTCTCTCGCTGACCGCCAAGCCGACGATCCTAGCCCCCTCTCTCCATACGTGAAGGTTCCTGGAAAAGAAATCAGGATCGACCTCTTTGAAACGAGAGTTCCCTCCATACCTCCAGTCACCCATCCGGGTCAGCGACCAGTTCCGAAGTGAGTGGAACATGCCATATGATTCGCTCAGGAAGGCCAATACCTGGGAGAGTTCGTTCTCCGAATCCACATAGGCTGAATCGACCAGATCCATTCAATTCTCCTTAATCAATATTTCTAATCATGAAATAATTAAAGGCCGGGCATGATTACCCGGGCCTTCGGGAAGAAGGTGATTCAGACCCCGTAGACATACTTGCACTTGCGCTCAAGGTATTTTATGAACGGCGCTATGTCAAGGTCCCTTCCAGTGACGTTCTTGACCAGGTCGGCAGGGTCGTAGAGGCTGCCCTTGGAGTGGATGTTCTGCGCCAGCCATTGCTTCACCGGAAGATAGTTGCCGCCCTTGATCTCCTTCCTCCACGATGGCAGGTCCCTGTCCATCTTCTCTAGGAACATCCCGCCATATATGTTGCCAAGGGCATAGCTGGGGAAATATCCCAGGGAACCGCTCGACCAGTGCACGTCCTGCATCACTCCCTCGGAATCGTTCTCGATCTTCATGCCCAGATATTTGTCGTATCGTTCATTCCAGGCCTGAGGAAGCTCTTCCACGGAGAGCTTGCCGGACATGATGTCCTTCTCCATCTCGAACCTGACGATGATGTGCAGTCCGTATGTCGCCTCATCCGCCTCGATGCGGACCTTCGACGGTTCGAAAATGTTGACCGCGGACACGAAGTCGTTGGTCTTGATCCCCGTGAGCGCCTTGCCGGTGATCTTCTTCAGGCGCGGCAGCATGTACGAGAGGAACTCGGGGCTGCGTCCGATCATATTCTCCACATACCGGCTCTGCGATTCGTGGATGCCGTAGCTGCATGGTGTTCCGATCGGCTGGTACATCCATTCCTGCGGTATGCCCTGTTCGTAAAGAGCATGTCCGCCCTCATGCATGACGCTATAGATGCTGGAGGAAAACCTGTTCGGGTAATAGTGGGTCGTGATCCGTACATCTGAGTAGTAGCCGGTGGTGAACGGGTGCTCGGCCTCGTCCAGGCGGCCTCCGGCGCTTTCCCCCTCGGTGACAAAACCGATGAACCTCATCGCCTCAGCGCTGATCTTCCGCTGCGCCTCGATGGGGACCGTTCGGGACAGGAATTTATCATCTGGCCTTACACCCGACGATTCGACCTTCTTGACGATCCTTACCAATCCTTCCCTCATGCCGGAGAAGACCTCGTCGATCTTATCCGCAGTGATTCCAGGCTCAAAGGAATCGAGGAGGGCATCATAGGAGGTCTTCATGCCCTTCACGTCCATCAATATCTGGGCCGCCTCCTTCTTGAGCTCGATCATCTTGGAGAGCTCTGGCGCGTATGCCTTGTAGTCCTTTGCCGCCTTGGCCTTCCGCCAGGCATCGAAGGTGACGGTCTCCTGCTTCGACATCTTGGCTACCAGGGCCTCGGGGATCTTGGACGTCTCATCATAGGCCTTGCGCATGAGGTGTACGTTCCTCTTTTGCTCCTGACCGAGATCCGCGTATTCCCTGGACCCCTCTATCTTTTCCAGCATTTCGGCGACCTTGGGGTCGGTCAATGCCTGATGATACAGGATGCTCATCAGGGACAACTGCTCGCTGCGAAGCCCGATGCCCCTGGCGGGCATGTAGGTCTGCATGTCCCAGCCGGCCAATGCTGCCGTCGTCCCCAGCACGGTAAGCCTTTTCGACCTCTCGAGCAATTGATCGTAGGAATCCTGAATCACAGAAGACATGATGATCGCTTCCAGAATAGGACGATGATGGATTAATCATTAACTAATGCGACTCTGTGTCACTGTCCTGCAGAACGACCTCCCTTGATTGTCCTCAATGGGATTGAGATCAAATGACCGATGGTGGCCGAATGAATGACTACCTGAGCCTCTCGGCCG
>DASXVU010000027.1 GCA_036504055.1 Methanomassiliicoccales archaeon
GATGTACTGGATCTTGATGCGATCCTCCCCTGCCTCCAATCCCGCCATGAGCGCTTCCCTTATCTTGTCCACGCCATCGGCGGCGGGGCATTTGAGCTCCAGGTAGCCAGATATCTGCACGTATGGTGGGGTGACATTCTCTTTAGCTACCTCGGCGAAGATCGTGGTCCAATCGCCTTCAACTTCCGCGTCCTGCAAAGCTGTAGGACTGGCGGCACATGCCTCGAAAGCTGCATACAGATTGCCGAACTTGTCGGCCAAATCATACCCGAAGCTCTCAAGGGTGGCGTCGACGGTCATTCCTAACCGCTCGGCGACAATCTCCATAAGCTTCTCAGCTTTATTTTCATTCTTCCACTGTTGGATCTTCTCACGGCGCTGGTGTTCGTTTACGGATTTCAGGGAAAGATCGATGTGACCCTTTGATGAATCGACGCCAAGGACCTTCGTGACTATCTTCTGTCCTTCCCTGACGTAATCCCTGATGTACTTTACCCAGCCCGTGGCTACATCCCTGACGTGGATGAAACCTTCTTTGTTCCCATATTCGTCCAATGTGACGAACGCACCGAAGTTCTTTACGTTTTGGACTGTGCAAACAACGAGTTCGCCTTCCTCAGGAAACTCGCTGGCTTTGGGCATTAATCGACCACCTCTAGCAGCTGTCCCTTCATCTCCCCCACGCCTCCGCGGGGTTTGATCAAGGTCGAGCCGCAGACGTGGCAAGTTACGGGCATGGCTGGCTTCTTGAAGGCCACCTGCTCGTTGCCGCAATCAGCGCACTTTACTTTTACGAAGTTTGTCGTATGTACCATCTGGATCACTCCGTGAGCTCGAATTTCTTGGCCCTGAAGCAGCGCTTCTGGTGGGCCTTCTTGCATTTCTTGCAGCGGTATCTCAATGGGACCCTCTTGGTCGGTTTCTCCCTGCCTTCCGGTTTCGGACGCGGGAAACCTCCATATCCAGAGGTTGCCCTTCTGAATCTTCTCTGACCCCACTTGAGTTCGCTGGCCTTCTTTTTCTTGACCCTTTCTACCTCATGGTCGGTGTGAACCTTGCAGAAAGGACAGTAAGTCTTAATTTGCCTGGGCATTTTCATTATATCACCCTTGGAGCAACAGGCTTAATACTCAATTCCTATATAAACCTATTACCCTAGGTCTGGATGCTGGTCCCTATACTGGCCAAGTCTTGCGACCGTGGTTAGGTAAGGTACGCTTCTTCCGTTTTTATGCAATAAAGCCTCATGTTTATAACCATTTTCCTGAATAGCGCTAGTACCGGATCGTTTATGTAAGATTCACGTCACACTCTGCAATTCATTTCCATCGGGTAGGTCATCGGACCTGGAAGTGCGGACTTATAATCACCGAAAGATTATAATATAGAGGCGGTGGTCTGGAGGATTCCGCTCAAATAACTTCTTGCAGACAATGCAATTCTAAATACTGGATAAATTGCCAGTATTCAGGAAAATGTTATTTGAATCGATACGTCAAATAGAAAACGATATATATCTATGCGATAATAAATGATATGTATCAGGTATTGGATAGGTGAAATTAATGGCTGACAGGGGTTTCAGTAAGAAGGACGAGACACTGGTCGAGCTTCTCATGGGCACTGGCATGCCCAAGAATGTGGCTAAGACACTAGCCTTCCTGCGAAAGAAGGAAGAGACGACCTCAGTAGAGATCGAAATATCCACCGCGCTAAGGCAACCCGAAGTGTCGATCGCGATGCAGGAGCTCAGAAGGAGAAAATGGGTTATCAAACGGGACATAAAGAAAGAGGGCAAGGGCCGTCCGGTCCACGCCTATAAGCTTGCTATCCCGTTCGAGAAGATCGTCGAAACGCTCGAGAAGGAAGAAAGAAAGAGGATCGAGCGGATTGAAAGCAATATCGAACAGCTAAAGACCATGGCCCATTAGGCCAGGTCGTTCCTCATTTTTCTAATACCACGGTCCGGTCATCGTAAGCCACGACCGCTTTCGTTGCTAGCCCAAGGAATAGGCCGGTCTCTACGACACCAGGGATGCTTTTGAGCTTCCTTTCCAAGGAAACCGGGTCATCGATCCTTTCAAAACGACAGTTGTAAATGTAGTTACCATTGTCCGTGATGAACGGTTTGTCGCCACCTTTGAGCTCCGGAACACATCCCAGGGCCCTGATGTTCCTGGCGGTCAGGCCGTGGCCGAAGCGAGTCACCTCAATGGGGAGCGGCGATTTCGTTCCTAGTGTTTTCACAAGCTTCCCGCTATCCACTATGATGATCTCCTGTTTGGAGGCATAGGCCACCATCTTCTCCCGCAGCAGGGCGCCTCCCATCCCTTTGATCAGGTTCAGTTCATCATCGACCTCGTCCGCTCCGTCAATGGTTAGGTCGATCCGGTCCACGTCATCTAACGAAACAAGCGGGATGCCGCACTTCAGGGCCTGCTCCTCCGAGGCGACCGATGTGGGGACTCCGCGCAAATTGTATCCATCATCCACCAGCTTTCCGATCGCCTCGATGGCAAAGAACGTGGTCGATCCGGTGCCCAAGCCAAGGGTCATTCCGTCCTCGATGAAATGGACAGCCTTTTCTGCCGCCCTCCTTTTCAGATCGCTCATTCTTTCACATCCAGATCCTTTCGGATGAGATCGGTCAAAGCATCGGTAATGTAATCGTTCAGACGCTTTCCTGCCTGGACATTGGCCTTGCTGGCATCACCGACGAACCCCTGCGGATAGCATCGCTCCGGGTCGCTGATCACTGCGTAACCCGCAGAGACGAATTCGCCCTTGGTGCGGTTCTTGGGAACAAGGTCCGGCCTGATCGCCATGATCCTCGACGTTTCCATCATCCCCCCATGGCCATCACCGTTTCCCGCACCTATCTCTTCCTGGACGTTCTTTCCGATATCGTAATCTGCCAGGAATATGAGGTCCATCTGGTATCGGCGCACCACGTCCTCGCAGGCATCCTTTATCATGGCCATGTGGACGCTTCCCGAATGGCCGCTGATGATCACGACCTTGCGAATCCCGTTACGGTGCATGGACTCCAGGACGTCGATGACCAAGGCTCGGAGCGTTGACGACGTGATCCCGATGGTGCCAGGAAGGTTCCTCGTCGAGGAATGCTGTCCGTACTTGATGGCCGGTGCGACCAGGCCATTGACCCTCTGGGCCACAGCATCCGCGATGGCCTCAGGCTGGAAGGAGTCTGTTCCCAAGGGTAGATGTGGTCCATGTGCCTCGGTCGCCCCAATAGGAAGTATGACCACCGGGTCCCTTTCGACCGCTTCGGCGAACTCGTTGCTGGTCATCTCCTCGATGCGCACGTTCACACCTTCTTGTCTGACTTGAGCAGCTTTGTGCCGCAAACCGGGCACATGCCCTTTGAGAGGGAATCCTTGTTGAACTGTTCGACGAGCTGCTTATTGACCTCTTCCAGACGCTCGTCCTTGATGGTCTTATTGCATTTCGGGCAGTACATCGGCGCGGCTATCGCTTTCCTTGATATTTTTATGCTATCCCGGGGCAAGATTGAAATCACCCGCAGAGGATGGCAGATCATGCGTCTAGCCTGCCTATATTCCGGAGGAAAGGATTCCACCTACTCCGCCTACCTGATGGAACAGCAGGGGCACCGGGTATGCACATTGGTGAACATCGTCCCCAGCGATCCGTATTCATGGGTCTTTCATACTCTTAACCTTGATGCGATCCCGCTGATGGCCCAGGCCATGGGCAAAAGGTTGGTCTCCGTACCGTCAGACGGCACCGAGCAGGGGGATCTGGCTGCCCTCAGACAGGGACTTGAGGGATTGAACGTTGAAGGAGTGGTCGTCGGAGCGATAGCCTCCGATTATCAGTGGGACCGCATAAACGGAGTGTGCGAGTCGCTGGGACTGAGGCTGTTCGCACCCATGTGGCGAAAGGACCAGTTGATCCTCCTGAACGACATGGTCGAAGCAGGCGTGAAGGCCATCATCGTGGGCGTGTTCGCCGAAGGTCTCGACCAGAAATGGCTGGGAAGAACGATAGACCACGATTGCATCGGGGATCTGATCGAGGTGGCCAAGAAATATCGGATCAACGTTTCGGGCGAGGGCGGCGAATATGAGACCATGGCCTTGGACTCACCCATGCATTCCCAGCCCATAAAGGTGGAGTCCACCGAGACTGTGGTGGAGCGGGACACGGCTAGATTGCTGGTCAAGAAGTGCTCTCTCGACTTCGTCTGAAGATTAGAGCCTCTGTACCTCAGCCAGGAGCGCGTCATAGTCAGGTTCGTAGGATGGGTCCTCTGGGACCCACCGGTAGCGAATGATCATCTTTCCGTCCACCAGGAACGCTGCCCTATAGGCCCTTCCGTTCATGTATCCTTCATCCTCTATGAGAAGGCCCCATTCCCTCGATACCCGTCCGTCAAGATCCGACAGCAGCGGGAATTGCAGGCCGAGACCTATGCTCCAATCCCCGTGGGAACGGACCGTGTTTGTGCTGATGCCGATCAGGTGGCATCTTAGTGCGAATTGGTGAAGACGGTTCTGGAAGGTCTTCATCTCGATGGAACAGATCATCCCGAAGTCGGAAGGGTAGAAGAGGACGAGTGCCGGTTTCGATCGGACCAGCTCGCTCAGCGAGATCGAGACGTCCATACCCGCCGGCAGGATGAAATCTGGGGCTTTGGTTCCGGTCGGTGGGCCCAGGACTACGGCCATGGTTCACGCCCTCGGCCTTCGACCGTGACCATCTCCTTCAGGGATATGGCGTAATAATCGATGGTGAATTCCTTCTCGAAACCGGATTTCAGATATAGGGAAAGCGCCACATCGTTGTCCGTCTGGACATCCAGGATTATCCTGCCTTTTCCTTCGGCCCGTAACATATTGACCATGTTGCGTAAGATCGATCTGCCAAAACCTTTCCCCCGAGACCAGGGTAGCACGCAGAACCCGGTGAGCTCCGAGACCGATCCTTCATCAAGGACATCGATCTTGCCGATAGGCCTTCCGTCCACCTGTGCCAAGAATCTCCTCTGGTCCGGTTTCGAGTAGAAACGGTCATGGCATTCCAGTTCCACCTCTCGCAGCATCAGGTCGTCGTTTCCTACCTCCCTCAGGTCGATCTGCTGTGTCGGGACCATCTGTGATCCGGTCGAGCTCATCCGATGCTCGGAGAAGGCCAGCTTTCCTCCGACGCCTTTTATGAGATCTACTCCGACGTTGAGCCTACGGTCGTTCATGACCAGGATCCGGAAGTGTCCCCTGCGTTTGCATTCCGCCGTGGTGGCATCAAGAAGCATTGAGCAGACGACCATCCAATCTTCGTCGGGATCGGCGAAGATCGATACCTCCGCCTCTTCCTTTTCAAAGGAGTAGAAGAAGGAGAAGCCGATGCAGCGCGCCTCCCTCACGAAGGCCAAGGCGCCGACCCCGGGTTTGTCAAGGGACCTCAGGAAATCACCGGTAAGAAGTATCCCGACTCCCATCCTCATCTCGCATTTCTCTTTCAGTGCTAGGATCTGCGAGATCTCGTTCTCCGAGGGGTCCGCGATCGGTATGATCCTTCCCTCATCTGCCTTTTCACCCGCAACCTTGTTCACATCCCAGCCAATCGGTCGCTGACATAATAATACTTGCATGCAGGCTAAACTTTATGCCTTCCGTGAGCATCTAGAAACGTGGACCAGACGACGCCAGAGAGCGCAGCGCAGGATGCTGGAGACATAGAACTCAGGTTGGTGGACCTGGCAGGTGACGCCATGGGGGGAAAGGGTTCGGTTACGTTCATCTCTGGAGGTTCAGTCGATCGGCGGCGCTCGATCATCGCCCGCGTTCTGATGGAGACCGAGGAGATGGGGTGCCTGACGGTGATATGCGACTGCCGCCGCCCCCTCTCCGGGAATGAACCTCTGGCCGAAGCGCTGTTGGCTCTCAGGAAGGTCATCGAGGGAGGAGCCGCGGCCTATCCACCCGTTCCACCGGAAGGCGTGTGGCCATCAGACCGCTCATATCGGGCTGAGATGGAGGGGCTGGATCTGCTCCGTTCCATCACCGAAAACAGCACAACGGTGGTGGTCATCGAGGAGATGGGGGCCGCAGACCTAGACACGATGGCCATGTTCCAATTCCTTGCCCGGAACATCGGTCGGATGGGTGCGATGATGGTCGTCACCCACTCAAGAATGGATGAGGACCAAATCGCGATGAAGATGCTCGACGAACTAAGGGATGAGGTGGCGGTTCAAGAGCTTCATCTTCCGGTAACTGCCGATGATATGAAAGACAGAGGGGCATCGGCTGGGCATGCGGCACCGGCCGAAAGGGCCGCGAACCGAACCGCTTGCCAGCGCCCAGAGGCGACCTCATTGATCGAAAACCACATTCGTTCCTCCCGTGCAGCAATGGCAACCGGGGACATCAGCGGTTCTATAAATTATGCCTATGCCGCGCTCAGCGATTCGATGTCCATCGAACACTTCGGATTTGTGCTCGACTCCTATACGCTGCTGGGAGAATCCCTGACCCAGGCGGGCAAGGAGAAAGAGGCGTTCGACATCCTTGATAAAGCGATCGATCTTTCGACGGTGATCGGTGAACTGCCATCTCAAAGAAATGCTCATCTCAGGAAGGCGGAGCTCCTTCTTTTTAGCATCGGGGAACCGGATTCCGCTCTCAAAGAGGCGATCATGGCCGACAGGATCGCATCAAGATCATCGAGCGAGCTGGACAGGATCGAGCCATTGGGTATGGTTGCCATCATCGAGGCGAGGAATGGTCGGAGGGATAGGGCAGAGAAGGCCTTCTGCGACGCTTCTGGAACGCTTGATGGGCAGCCTTTGGACACGTTCATCAAGGAGAGGATGTTGCTTGCCTTGGCTGCCTCCCTGCTGTTGGAGGCCAGGAACGACATGGTCGGTATGAATGCCAGGTACGGGGAGGCAGAAGTGCTTGCCACGGCAACCAGTTCTCCGACCTATTGGTCGGCCGCGATGTCACTGCAACACGGTCGCTCGCTCCTCAGATTGAGAAGACCTCGGGAGGCCATAAGAAATCTGGACGAGTCCGCACGGCTTTTCGAACGGTTAGGGAATCCTCTGCAGTGCGCCCGGGTCAAGCGTGCGATCGAGGGGTCTGAGCTGGGTCCGATGCCTGATTGACATTCTGACCGAGAGGATGGCGCCCGCACGGTGCAAAGATGTTTATCGGTGCATTTACTAGATTCTACCTGGCCCGGTACAGCATGCAGGCGCGTTGCAGGTGAGGCGCCATTTAACGGGTCAAGGGGTGTTCCGCAATGATATTGGTCGTAGGGGCGACGGGACAGCTAGGCAGCATAGTGGTGAGGAATCTCCTGCAGCAGAAGAGGTCAGTACGGATCCTGGTCCGTCCGGGGTCAGACTATGAGCCGCTTATCAAGGCCGGTGCGAGGGCTGTGTTCGGTGATATAAAGTCACCGATAACCCTGATCGATGCGCTCAGGGGCGTGGAGACCCTGATCACCACGGCCAACTCAGCCCGACGCGGGGGCGATGACAACGTTCAGAATGTGGATCTCATCGGTAACCGCCATCTGGTGAACAGTGCCAAGACGGTCGGGGTCAAGCACTTCATTTTCGTTTCCGCCGCCCGGGCCGATGACAAGAGCCATTCCCCATTTCTGCAGGCTAAGAAGAAGACCGAGAACCACATCATCCAGAGCGGAATGAACTACACCATCGTGGCACCCGAGCCGATCATGGAGGTGTGGTTCAACACGTTCATTGCTGGACCGCTCAAGGCAGATCGGCCGGTGACGGTGATAGGCGAGGGCAACAGACGACACAGTTACATCTCCATAGAAGATGTGGCCGGATTCATCATCTCCTCGGTGGGAAACCCCGCGGCGAGGAACACCCGCCTGCTGATAGGCGGTCCAAAGGCGATCAGCTGGAACGATATCATCGGGACGTTCGAGATGACATTGAGAAAAAGGATCCCGGTCATTCACGACCTTCCCGGAACGGAGATACCAGGGATCCCCGAAGGCATGCTGGAACTGCTGACCGGGATGGAGACCTACGATTCCATGGTGGACACGGCCAAGCTGTACAAAGTGTTCGGGCTCAGGCAGACCTCCATGGAAGAAGCGGTCGTTTCTTACCTGTCCGGGCTGAAATTGGACCGGCCGATCCGGGAAAAATGATACGCCGAAAGCAGGGCTGAGGTCCGACCAAAGGTATTATCATGTGCCGGGCTCCGAACTCCTAGCATCAGGTGTCAACAATGTTCGTTCCCAATGCCGAATTGGATGAAAAGGTGAAGATCAAGATGGAATGCAAACGCTGTGGTCATTCATGGTTCAGAAAGGAGGGAGAAGGTGTCCCGGTCTGCCCGGAATGCAACGCCCCCTGCGAGGACAATGAGCATTGCAACGTCAACCGTAAGAACTGATCCGATCAGCTCCGACCATCAGTGATCGTGGTGCCAGCATTGCCGGTCAGGGCTTCGAGGGCCTTCTCCATGGAAGTGATCACAGCCCGTCTGCCTCCGTTCTTAACGAACTCGATCGCCGATTCAACCTTGGGTCCCATGCTGCCCTCCATGAACTGGCCTTCTTTCAGCCATTTTTCCGCCTGTGTCACCGTCATGGGGCCGATCGCTCGCTGTTCCGGCCTTCCATAATCCAGGAAGACCGATTCGACATCGGTGAGGATGAGCATCGAACAGGCGCCGATCAGGTGTGCCATCACCGCGGCCGAATGGTCCTTGTCGACCACTGCCTCCACGCCGCCGATCTCTCCCTCACTCTCAACCACTGGAATGCCACCCCCTCCGCAGGCTATCACGACGTATCCGTTCTCGAAGAGGTCCTTGATCGACTGCCCTTCCAGGATCGAGACAGGTCTGGGTGATGGGACGACCCTTCTAAAGCCTCGGCCGGGCGACTCCGCGACCGTCCAACCCTTTTCTTTCCGAAGCGCTTCCGCCTCCTGGGCTGAATAGAAGGGGCCGATCGGCTTTGAGGGTCGCCCGAAGGCCGTGTCGTTCGGGTCCACCAGCGTCTGGGTCAATATCGTCATGACCGGTCTCAAATCCCCGGTCTGTCGCAGCTCGTTCATCAGGCACTGCTGGAGCATGTAGCCGATCATCCCCTGGCTCTCCGCCCCGCAGAAGTCCAGGGGCATGGGCGGAAGCACTCCCTTGGCCATCTCATTGCGCAAAAGGATGTCACCTACCTGAGGTCCATTTCCATGGGTGATCGCGATGTGATAACCCTCTCCTATGAGCTGGGCGAGCGTCCGACAGGATGCCCTTACATTCCTGAGTTGCTCCTCCGCCGTCCCTTCCTCCTTGTATCTCAGGATGGCGTTGCCGCCTAAGGCTACCAAGACGGTCTTTTCGCATTCGTATTTCATCGGCCTGATCTGGGAGCCGATGGTTCTTCTACTTTCCTTGGCTGAAATCCGTCTCTCGAGCGCTACTAACCCCGATAATGAGACCAACCTGCACGGTCGCTGGTAAGCAATCGATTAATAACATGAAGTTAGTTTTTACCCATCCACTATCGAATCGTGAAGTGTGCTGTCATGAACGAAGTATTGAAGAACATCTATGCCAGGCGGTCGGTGAGGAGCTATTCCGAAAAGAAGGTTCCAGAGGATACGATCAAGGAGATACTCAGGACGGGTGCATCGGCGCCGAACGGGATGGGCGTCCAACCCCTGAGGTTCGTGGTCATTGAGAACCAAGAGAGGATCGATCACTATTCTGGGATAGCGAAGGAACTGTTCAAGGCGGGGGTGACCAAGAACCGCCCCAAGGACGAACCGTTACCGGAGAACCTCCAGGGACTCGTCAGGACACTGTCAAACCCGGACTTTCACCTGTTCTACCACGCCCCGGTCACGGTGTTCGTCTTCGCTCACCCCTCCGCCCTAACGCCGGTCGAGGACGCTAGCACGGCGGTGGAGAACATGTTCCTGTATGCCCGTTCGCTTGGGATCGGCAGCTGCTGGATCGGATTCGCTGGTTCACTGGCCCATAGTCAGGAGTTCCTGCAGGAATGCCAGGCCCCGTCCGATCACAAACTGGTCGCGCAGTTCGTGTTGGGCTATCCTAAAGGGGATTTCCCCGAGGCGAAGCAGCACGAACCACAGATCATAGGATGGATCAAGTGATCGCCCAAACCTTTCAGGGTCGTTTCATTGGGATAGGTCTCAGCGCCTGTCCTCCTCACGCTCGACCATTCCCATCAACAACATAGCGGTCAGGAGGGTCCTCCGGTCGAATTGGGGCGGAAGGTACTGACAGTCCACCTCCCAGGTGTCGCCGATGATCCTGAATTGTTGTTGGATATATGCCACTAAACGGCCATAGTATTCCACCTTGACCTGCTCGGTGATCAATCCACCTCCGGGAAGATACTTGCGCATAATACCGCGTCCGGACGGCTCCACCACCCGGCCTATCTGTTGGTTGAAGGCATCGAGCAAGGCATATTCGTCCTGGGCATAGTTCGAGAGGTAGCTCTTCCTCATCTTGCCAACACATGCGCCGCTACTGGAATCGATGACCGCCCATGTCCCCCAGTCATCCACGATGTTCTCCTGTTGGATCCGGAAGAGCTCGTCGGACATGTTCTCGTCCGAATAGACCCGAATGTCGTCCTTGATCCTCATCAGCTTCTGTTTGGAGAATCCGATCATGTTCCCCTGACGGTCCTCGATGAAGTACCTGTTGCCGACGGTGAGGACCTTCCTGCGTATACGATAGAAGTTCTGGAACCAGAGCCCTGTTTGACCCGGGGGGACATTGTGGATGGTTGCATCCAACCTCGTTCCGCAATGTCCGCAGAAACTGCTTCCGTCAGGCATTTCCAAGCCGCATTTTGGGCAATTCATTTCATCACCGAGAGAGCAAAATCATTGTCCGGATTAAATGATTAGGACCGATTTCTCAGACGGATGGAGATCAGACCTGTTCATGATTTCTGAGCGTATTCGTCCTAGAGAAAGTTCTCTCACATCCATTCCTGAATGTGCGCCAGATAGACCAGGGTGCCAAAGAACAGAGCAACCAGCCAGGCCCCGACGGTCGCCCGCATGAGGTTCCGTTGATAGCATCCCTTCCCAAGACGGAAACGGTTCCATACCCATTTGCCGGTCACGAAGGCGGACAGTCCTATCGCTATCGCCCCGGACAGGGCGTGTTCTAAATTGACCTGGGCCCGAACCGATCCGGCCTGGACGTCGTTGAGGAAATCCGATAGACTATCGTTGAAGATCGGCAACATGACCAGGGCGAAGGATGTCAGGCTGATCGCGGTGGCCATGCCCATGATCATTCCGTGGCTGGAGAGCCTCCTCCTTCTCCACTCGATGAGTGCGATAACCAGCATTCCCAGTATGATGATCTGGACGATCATGGTGGCCTGGGTCTCCAATCGCACCCCTGAGGCGCCATGCGAGAATTCCTGGGGCGTCTGCAGATCCATAGTGTTCAAACTTGACCTCATCCCGGATAATCCTTGCCATGAAATCCAAAACAAGAGAGCGAAGATCCCACCGCCTCATCCCGGATGCTCATGGTCGGGTTATTAATATTTCAGGTCGTTCCCCGCCCAATGGACGTATCCCTCCTGTTCACCACTGCGTTGGGGCTTGGTCTGATCATGGCCTTTGTTCCGGGAGCGGTCTTCTGCGAGGCCCTGCCATTGGGCTTCAGAAAGGGCTTCCGGCCAGTCCTGTCCCTGGAATTGGGTGCGTCCGCCGGAGATGCGATATGGGCAATAATCGCCCTGGTCGGCCTGGCCTTCCTGGTGCAGGATCCATTGACCAAGCTCGGCCTGGGCTTGATGGGAAGCGCCTTCCTCGGTTATCTGGCGTACAAGATGTTGACCGAGCATAGGAAATGTCTCCCAGATGACGAGAATGTCGAAAGCACCCGGAATGCTTTCATCACCGGAGCAGTCATATCGTTCGCCAGCCCTTTCCAGATAGCGTTCTGGTTGGGGATCGGGGCGTCAACCATACTGGTCTTGGTCTCCGAGCCTCAGCCTATACACTACGTATTATTCTTCGTGGCCTATATGATCGGTTCCTGCCTCGGAGGGACGATCATCGCCGCGTTATTGGCCTACGGGCGCAGGTTCGTAAAGGACCGCCTTTTCCGAGTCATCAATATCATATGCGCAGTGTTCATGATCTATCTGGCGGCCAGCCTCCTATGGAACACGATCCAAAGCCTGTGAACAATAGGGTCAAGAGGCTCTATCGTGATCGCTAGAAATCACCATTCAGCGGTCTTTAAATATGCCCATTCATATTTTGATATCTGATGGATTCTGGGAATGAGGTCAAAGCTGGCGGCCTGAATGAAGGTGTTGACCCGAGTGACGCTGCCTCCATAACCTCTACGGATGTGGTAGTCCGTTATGGCCAGATAATGGCCCTTGATCATTTCTCAGTGGCCATACCTCACGGCATCGTCGGACTCCTTGGCCCGAACGGGGCCGGAAAGAGCACCTTCATCAAGGCGGTCCTGGGATTGGTGCAACCGCAGTCTGGTAGCATCACCATCTCAGGCCTGGATTCTCGTGTTGACACCTTGGCCATCAGAGATCGCGTCGGCTATATGCCGGAGCACGATTGCCTGATCGACGCTATGCCAGGCGTGGAACTGGTGTCATATATGGGAAGGCTGTCAGGAATGGCCAAGGGAGACTCGATCCCTCGTAGCCATGAGGTACTGGATTTTGTCGGCATCGGGGAGGAGCGATATCGGCCAGTGGGGTCGTATTCCACCGGAATGAAGCAGAGGGTCAAGCTTGCCCAGGCCATCGTGCATGATCCGGACATAATGTTCCTCGATGAACCGACCAACGGCATGGACCCGAACGGCCGCGAGGAGATGCTGGAGCTTATCGGCAGGATCGCCGCCTCGGACAAGTCCATACTGGTGTCATCCCACATACTGCATGACGTCGAGGAGGTCTGTAAAGAGGCGATCATAATCAACAACGGCCGGGTGGTGGTGAAAGGGCCGCTGGAAACACTGTTGTCGCAGGGGTCGGACAGAAAGTCCATCAAGGTGAAAGGGACACCGGACAGGATCAGGTCGTTCATCGAAGCCCTCGGAAAGTACCACAACATCATAACCGTCACGGACCATTTCGGACTGGCCACGATCGTTTTTCTGAACCCGGGGGGAAGCAGGCCGGTTCTGGAGCTTGCCCATGACCTGGGAGTCCAGGTCCGCAGCTACCTCCCCGATCGTATCACCCTTGAGGACGTGTTCATAAAGGCCGTCACCGAGGTGAGATGATGGGCCTCGAACCAATCGGATATCGGCCATGGAAGGGAAAGCGAAGCGAACACCGACAGAGGTTCCTGGTCATCGCGGACCAGGTGCTGCGTCAGAAGACGGCATCACTGTGGTTGATCGGCGTCTTAATCCTGGGAACCATGCTGGTCCACATGTTCAGCATCATAATCATGTCCATCTCTCCTCACCTTTCCCTCACCGAGGCGGCGATGGCCGATGTGTTCCGGGGCCCGCTGTTCTACCTGTTCACACTGATACTGGTGGCAATGGTGTGTTCCGACCTGGTGTCGGAGGACATGCGCAGCCGCTCGCTAACGCTCTATATGTCCAGAGCACTGCGTCCGGAGAATTACCTGGCGGGCAAGGCTTTGGGTGCGCTGGCGGTGATATCGGTCTTCACCCTGTTGCCACCGCTGATAATGGCCCTCGCCGTGACCGCGACCCAGACCGGCGGAGATTACCTGTCCAGTCTGGCGGTCGTCGGAAGAACGCTGATCGCATCGATAGTGGCGACGATATTCCTGGTGCCCTTGGGACTGATGATCTCCTCCCTGACCACCAGGAAGACGTACGCCGCGGTTGGGACCTTCATGGTCGTGTTCGTTCTCCAGGTCATCGCTGGCATCTTTGAGAGGTTCGATCCGAACTGGACGTTGCTCGGGCCGGAGAACATCCTATTCTATTGCTATGACGTAATATTCGATCAGGCGATGCCATCAGGGATCAACACCGTGCTCCTGGCGATGGCTTTGCTGGTCGTTATCGTTCCCCCGTCGATGGTCGTCTTCGACCGGGTAAGGCGCAAGGGGGTGGGGAAGTGAACGACCCGGTGGTCAGCGCAAAGGGCGTATCCAAGTGGTATGGCCAGGTGATCGGGCTGAACAATTTCAGCGTGGAGATCGGCCACGGGATCACCGGCATCGTGGGTCCGAACGGATCGGGCAAGAGCACGTTCTTCAAGATCGTGACTGGCACCATCCGTTCCGAGGTCGGGGAGATCGCCGTCCTGGGACAAGAACCCTGGAGGAATCCCGTCCTGTTGCAGGACATCGGTTTCTGTCCAGACTATGATTTCCTGCCCTTCGACCTGACCGGGAGAGAGTACCTGCGCTTCGCCGGAGGGATGCACGGAATGGAAGGTGCGGCGCTTGGCACCCGCACCGATGAAGTGCTCGGCATTTTCGGTATGAAGGCAGCGGCGGACCGCAAGATGGGCGGTTACAGCAAGGGCATGGTGCAGCGTATCAAGATGGCCGGGTCGATGCTGCATGACCCGAAACTACTGTTGCTGGACGAGCCGCTGACCGGCACCGACCCGATCGCACGACGCGACCTGATGGACCTCATAGCCGATCTGAACGAGGTGCATGGGCATGACATCATCGTTTCCTCCCATGTCCTCCACGAGATAGAGCGTCTGACCTCCAACGTGGCGCTCATCTACAAAGGACGGGCAGTGGCGTCAGGTGGCATCCATGAGATCCGCTCATTGATGAGCGATCATCCACACAACATCGTCCTCGAAGGCCGGGGAATGGTGGAACTGGCAAAGGTGTTGATTGGTAGACCGTACACAGTATCGGTGGAAATGAGGCCGGAACGGAAGGGTCTGATCGTCAGGGTGTCGGACCCAGAAGCGTTCTTCGATTCCGTCGCCGACCTGATCCGTGAGTCCGGCTGCGATCTGGACACAATGCAAAGCCTGGATGACGACCTGGAAGCGGTGTTCAAGTACCTGGTGGGGTGAGAAAATGGATGTTGCTTTGAACATGGTCGGGCTTAGGGCGATGATCCTCTATTCGACAAGGAAGCTGTTGACCAACAGACGCTGGGTCATCATACTGTTCGTGGCTGCTCTGGTGGGGGTGGTCATGGGCTATTCCGCATCGCTCGCCACAGACGCACTGAGCCAAGGCAGCGACCTGCTCAACCTCCTGGTCCTTTCGTTCATATTGCCCATCATGGCGATGATCTTCGGCGCTTCCATGATAAGGAACGAGATAGACGACCGGAGCGTCACCCAGGTGATCACATCGCCGGTCGACCGCAGAACATCCTATATGGGGTACTATCTGGCGCTGATAGCGGTCCTGTCGCTCGCGCTGATCCTGGTCACCACGATCGGCTGGGCTGGTTACTATCTCATATCGGGAATGATGGACGACGCTGTCGGTCTGTACCTTTCATACCTGTTGGTCATCCTCCTCGGAGCTATCGTATACGCTTCCCTCTTCCTGGTCGTTGGCGTGATATTGAGACAGCCGATATACTTCGGGCTGATCTACGCATTCGTCTGGGAGGGGTTCATCGGCTCCCTCCCTGGCGCGGTGGGTGAGCTGACCATCATGCATCAGCTACGAGTGATAGCGGCCAGTCAGATCCATCATGGCAGCATATCAGGATTTACCGGTGACGCCACCGTCTCGTTCATATCATTGATGGCGGTCGCCGTCCTGCTCCTGTTCCTGGGGGCCTATTCGTTCAGGGAGAAGCAGGTACCCTGATCCGAACAGCCGAGCATCCTAGGCGTAGCTCATCAGCGTGCTCTTGGTCTCTATCTCCTCGGAAACGAACCGGGCCAGTTCCTCGATGACCTTGTCGCTCTCCTCGTAACAGATGGCGTGCCCGCTGGATTCGAACCGGATCAGCTGGGATCCGGGTATGCTCTCCCTCTGCACCTCGCCTAGCTCGAACGGCACCACTTTGTCGTTTACCCCATGGAATATCCTGGTCGGTATCCTTATCGACCCGATCTCCCCGGTCAGGTCTTCGTCCCGAAGTTCCTCAAGCCCTCTCAGACTGGCATGGGCGGAGGCCTGCATGCCCAATGATTCATAGAAACGCGCCATCGGCTCGCTTGGGGCCTTGTGGAAGAATATGTTCCCGAAATCCTGCTTCAGCTTGGCTCGGTCGGCCTTCTCTCCCTGGATCAGCCCCTCGACCGCGCTCGTCGGCACTCCATGTGGGAACTTTGGACGGTTGACGAAGCTCGGTCCTGCGGCGGCGATCAGCACCAATTTGGAAACTCTGTCATCATTTTGGGTGGCCGCATAATGCATTGCGATCGCCCCTCCGATCGAGAACCCGACCAGGGTGACATCCCTAAGTTTCAGAGCATCAATGACCTTCCTTATGTCTTGGACCCAGGTGTCATAGTCATATCCGTTCCAGGGCTTGTCCGACATGCCGAAACCCCGAAGGTCCAGCGCGATGACCCGGAAGCCCTGTTTAGGCAAGGCCATCGTCTGGTACTCGAACATGCGGTGGTTCAGAGGCCATCCGTGGATGAACAATATCGGTTTGCCTTCTCCCCAATCTTGGACATACAGCTTGACCCCCGGTTCCACTTCAACATAATTGCTTGATCCATCCATATGTATCAGGTTGCCCTTTTAGCCAAAGGTATAAAGGCCTTGCCAGTTCTAAATGCGGGATGGCGTCTTCGGGCTGAGGAAACCGCGCTCACGAACCTTTCTCATGGTTTGGACGGAGAGAACATGGACTTCGACAGGTAGATCAGCCATATGATGTCCACCAGCGTGCATACTGTGGCCGGAACAGCGGCGGCCGGTCCGATCAGAGCAATGGCCAAGGTGGCCGCCATTCCGGTGTTCTTGTAGGATGCGAACAGGACCTCCGGGACCCTCCTGGTCCGTTTGATATTCCTCCTTTCCAGATACCAGTTCCATAGGATGCCGATGCCGAACAACCGGATGAAGGCGACAAGCACCAGGCTCAGCAACAGTATTTGATCACCGAAGAAGACCTGCCGGTTCGGGCCGGCAATGGCAACGATCAGGACAAAGAATGCCACGTTAATCGCGGCGCTCTTCTGTGCCGGTCTGATGTCCACCTGCCTGAGAACCCGGGAGACGGCCATTGGCAGAAGGATGAGATATCCGACATAACCCAACAGGGTCATGACGTCCACCGCTGTCCCGATGAACACCAGGGTGATGAGCGGGGTGACCGCAAGTGCTATCAGATACAGGGATGTGGTCGAGACCAGCGTGGATTCGAGATCCCCTTTGAGCAGGTAGGTGAACGGGACGATGGATACCGCCGAGGGCACCGCCGCCATTATTATCCATCCATCTCTGAGCTCTCCCTGGAAAAGATAGCTCATGGCGATAGTGGTCGCTGTGGATAGAACGAAAGAGAGCAAGAACGCGTTCCTGATGGGGACTGAATGGTCCTTCAGCTTTAGCCCCCTCAGCCTGAGGGCGGTCAGCGACAATGACATCATCACGATGAGGGACAGCATGGCGATGTTGCTGTTCGTGAGGGGGATCCCTGCAGGGAACCCTCCGGTGATAATGGCCACAACGAACGCCGATACCATCATGACCGGGTTATTGGTGAGGATCCTCCAGGCTTGCACACAGGGAAGAAGCGGATGTCCGATTAATTGGTTTCGTGACCGGTCGGGTCACCCGAACGGACCCGATCGGTCTCATTCCGGTTCATTTCCTTGGCTGGCGGTCAAAGAAAATGTTCTTTCCGGTCGCGGATAATGGTATCCCGTGGACGATCTGGGCTTTGGTCAGACCAAGCCGCCTCGCCGCCACTCCGACCCGGTACATGATGCGATTGTCCACATTGAGCTCGGAGGCGATCTTGACCGCCGATCCCATGGCTATTCCCAGGTCCAACAGTCTTATCGCGCAATTCCCTCCTATGAAATCAGCATTGCACGGGTGTCCTTCCATTTCTGCACAGGTGGTGAATCCACATGCGCCGCAGTTCAGACCCGCACCTTTGTGCGGAAGGAGGCCGATTAGCACCAAGCCATCGGAATCCAGGACGTTCTGCCCGTCCCTGTCGAAATTTGGACGGCTCGGTTCCCTTGCCATGCTCATCATCTCGTTCCCCACATCGATCCTTTCGGCATCGCTCAGCACCTTGATCTCGATGAAATCCTTACCTACGCCCTTAGGTGCGGTCCGGGCGGCCACCTCCATCAGGTCCGCGACCATCCTTACCGTGTCCTTGATCGCCATGAAAAGGAATGCCGATACCTTCCATTATAGCTTGCCCTTGTCCTGACCAGGCAGAACGTTTTACTATCTAGAAGTCCCCTCACTCTCCGGTGGGATCAATGAAAGTAGCGATCTTCAATGGAAGCCCAAGGAAAGAGGGCAATACGGCCGCGATCCTCAGGGATGTTGAGAAGAGGTGTTCTGAAAGTGGGGCCGAGGTCGACTATTTCGACCTTTACTATCTGGATTTCAAAGACTGCTCCGCCTGCATGGGCTGCAAGAAAGGGGAGAGGTGTGTCCAAAAGGATGGGCTATCTCCCGCTCTGGACAAGATCAGAGAGGCAGACGCGATCGTGATCGGATCTCCGATTTACATGTCGGCCGAAACGGCGACCACGAAGGCTCTCGTCGATCGTTTCTATTCCTTCCTGGCGATGGGTTCGGGACAGGGCCAATACTCGAACCGCTTGCCCAAGGGCAAGAAGGGTGCGGTCCTCTTCACCTGCGGCAACCCTCAAGGGGTAGAGATGTTCTCTCCGGTGACCGCTCGTTACCAGAACCTGCTCCAGAGGTATGAGATCGACGGAACGGTCGTGGTGGTGCCCTCGGTCACTCCGAACATGAAGGTGCTTGAGACTCTGAGAGGCCAGAAGGCGGTCGCGGACATCATCGAGAGGATATCTGGATGATCCTGTGATATTGCCCATACAACTCAGCGTCGGACACCGCTTCACGGTGACCCGCACCAACGCTATCGTTTCCAGTCATCTTTAATAGCCCAGTCGCCAATCTGATTTCCAGGGGAGACGAAAAATCTTGAACCGTATAGCACAAGGCCTAGTCCTATTCGTCGCGATGTTCCTGATATTGTTGGGCGTGATCTTTCTAATAGCGTCGCGGATCGAGGACATGATCCTCGGTGCGGTTCTGGTCATGATCGCGGTGATGCTCCTGCTCTTCATCTACCGCAGCCAGAAGATAGAAGCGGCGAAACCGACATTGGTCACCCAGAACTTCGATGTTAAGATGGAAGGTTCTGGCACCATGGAGCAGAAGGAATTAAGATGCAAGACATGCGGGGCACCGCTTTCCGAGAAGAACCTGAAGGTAGTGGAAGGGGGCGTCGTCATGGTGTGTCCATACTGCAACACTGTCACATCCTTGCAGGAATCTCCCAAATGGTGAGAAAAATGGAAGGACCATTGAGAATTGGATCGACCCGGAAGTTGTTGATGTTGGTTGTTTCGGCCTCTTTGATGCTATCCGCTCTCGGGCTCATCGGGAGTTCACCACTCGGTAGAGTGGAAGGGGCCAATCCTTCATTCGGGCTCACCAGCGAGGACGTCAACGTGACCGTTCTGCGTGACGGCAGCGTCAACATCGACTATCACTTCCGTTTTAACAGCGCCAGCTCACTGGATGGCGTGGACATAGGTCTCCCGAACTCATATTACGACAGCTCATCAGCCTATGCCTGGGTCATCGTCCAAGGTTCGAACTACACTCCAGCCCAGGTACATGTCTCGCCATTCGTCAACCCAGGAATGGCGGTGGAGTTCGGTAGCTCTCTCCAGGGCCTGATCCAAAGCTCCAGCTTCTTCGATCTGTATTTTCATGTCAACAATCCACACATGGTGTACCGGAACGACCTGGTAAACGGTTCCGTGGGAGTGAGCTTCCGGCCCACTTGGTTCGATGCCTCCTTCCAGAACGGACCTGCTGGCGTACTGACCGGGCACTTGATCTTCCCGATCGGCTTCGACAATGCCACTCAGGCCTACTGGCTGCAGTCGAATCCCTGGGATTCCCTGACCTTCGATAATCTCACCAGCCGTACCGTGGCCTCCTGGACCTGGACGAACGCATATCCCGGTGCGGTGGCAGCCGGAACGTATGATTTCGGAGGAGGGTTCCCTGCGGTCTATGTAGAGAAATACTTCGTGCCCGGGGTCTCATCGCCGGACGCCCTCGGCGATCTCATCGCCCTGATCGGGCTGCTTGCGCCCGTACTGGTCTTCGCATTCATCTTCGCGCTCGTGATCATCGTGAGCATCTCATCGGCCAGGCGGAGGAATGGGGACTACTACGAGCCAAAGATGAACGTGGTCGGGGCTGGTCCCCGCCGCGACCTGACGGCAGTGGAGGCGGCAGTGATACTTGAACGGCCGATTGAGAATGTGGCCACGATGATACTGTTCGGGCTCATCAAGAAAGGAAAGGTGCAGATCGCCTCGGAGGAGGCTCCCATGAGGCTTACGAAGATGGCGGAGACCGCCGATTATCCCTATGAGAACGACTATCTGAAGTCGATACTGCCTGACCAGACGGTGGGCCGGGCCGCATTGAAGAACACTCTGGTGCACCTTATCGAATCGACCCGGGACAAGATGAAGGGATTCGATCTGGAGGTCACCAAGCATTACTATGAATCCATTGCGGACAAGGCCTGGCAACAGGTCAAGGAAGCGGGAACGCCGGAGGACATCGGGCGATTGCTAAACGAGAAGAACGAATGGATGATGCTGGACCGGGACTACCCCGGCAGGATGAACAGCCAGATCCTGATCCTGCCGATCCTGCTGGGAAACCGTAATGTGCCGGGAAACGCCGGACCCAACATCGCGCAGGCAGCATCGAGCTATGTTTCGCAGGTCAGATCGGCGGCCAGCAACCTGGTGAGCGATATGCGCGGCATCTCGCGGGACGTGGTCGCCGTGACCAACCCGGTGCCGATCGCCGCCGCCAGCGGCTCCGGGATGTCGGGCGGCGGTCACTGCGCATGTGCCTGCGCCTGTGCCTGTGCATGTGCCGGAGGTGGACGATGAGCCTAAGGGGGAGATGGCAGGAACTGGAAGGCAAAGGTCTCAAGCCAGGCGTGTACAAGTACGACGGCAGGGGGGACCTCAAGCAGCATCGGTTCCATCTGCGGGTGGACTCGGAGAGCAAGGGGGCCTTGCTGGTGGACGCGGCCAGCATAATCTTCCTGAATGGGACGGCCGTCGACTACGTGCGATGCATCCTGGAAGGCCGGTCCGATAAGGCGGTCGTCAGGTACATGCGCCGCCGGTATCGCGGTCTGGGAAAGCCGCAGGCTTTGGAGCATTATAAGGGCATCAAGGCCCAGCTATCTACCTACCTGGAAGGGGATGGCGAGATCCTGAGCATGATCGGACCGGACAAGCCATCCATCGGCAAGGACGACTTCCCGGCCCCGTACCGGATGGACCTGGCCTTGACCTATAGGTGCCAGAACAAGTGCGACCATTGCTACAACGAACCCCGACAGATGAAAGAGCTGACCGTGGAACAATGGAAGCAGGTCATCGACAAGACCTGGAGGCTGGGGATCCCCCACATCGTCTTCACCGGGGGAGAGCCGACGATGTTCGAGGGGTTGGCCGAACTGGTCGTCCTTTCGGAGAAGTACGGGCAGGTCACCGGCATGGTCTCGAACGGCAGGAACCTGGCCAAGCCTGGCTATCTTCATGACCTGGTGGTGAAAGGGCTGGACCATGTCCAGATAACCGTGCTATCGTCACGCGAGGAGCTTCATGACCGTTTGGTGGGAGAGGCCGGAGCGTGGAAGGAGACCGTGGAGGGGTTAAGGACAGCTCTCCTGGAGCAGATGTACGTGAGCACGAACACCACCATCATGCGCTCCAATCTGGACGATCTGGAGGATACCATGCGTTCCCTCATCTCCCTGGGCGTCAGGAACATCGCCTTCAACGGCATCATCCGTTCTGGCAAAGGGGTAGGCACCGAAGGCATAACCTATGCGGAACTGGCATCGGCCCTGGTCAAGCTCAAGGAGATCGCCGCCGCGGCCCAGGTGAAGCTGATCTGGTACACTCCCACGCCATATCACGAGTTCAACCCGGTGAACTACGGGCTGGGGATCAAGCAATGCACCGCCTGCTCCCTCAACATGGCGATCGAACCGGACGGGACGGTCCTGCCTTGCCAGAGCTACTATGAGCCGCTGGGTAACATCCTGACCGACCCGTGGGACAAGATATGGGGCCACGACCTCTGCAAGAGGATCAGGGAAAGGAAGTATCTAGACGGGGAATGCCTGGAATGCGGAATGAAAGACGTCTGCGGGGGCGGTTGCCCCCTCTCCCGGAAGGCTGGGGATTACATCTGCCTGGACCGGCATTCGAGCATGTGACCGGTCATTTGTTACCTATGGCATAGAAGACCGGATTGTAGAAGAGCAGTGAACCGTCCGACGTCGCATCATTCCAGGCCTTCCTCGCCCTGTCCAAGGCCTTTCGGCCGATCATCGGCCGTGCCGCATCCTCGATGGAATCCCATTCCGAGGCGGCCTCGTTCCTCAGGCGACCGACGGTCCATGTTCCGGAATGGACCCCAACATCCGCGCGAAGGCCGGCATTCTCCATAAGCGCTCCCAGCCTCCTTCCTATGTAAGGGTCTGCCCCTTCGTCCATCATCGACCTGACCAGGTACTGGTCGAGGTCGGCAACCTCCTTTGGAACTACGATCCTTCCCCCATAGTCAGGTTCGGCCAGGCATACCACGTGCCTCCTTGCCACACGTGCCATTTCCTGAACGGCCCTCTGAGGGTCATCCACCCAAAGCAGTGTGAATGAACAATACACCACATCGAAGCTGCCATCATCGAAAGGCAAGCTCATGGCGCTGGCCTGGAGGGCCTCGAATCCATTTTCTCTGGCCGTTCGCACCATCTGCGAGTCCTGATCCAATCCCTTCACGTCGAACAGGGGGGAGAACAGCTCCATGACCAATCCGGGGCCGCACCCAACATCCAAGGCAGTAGGCCTTATGCCGGCCGGGTCCGATTCCGGTAGGACCTTGCTACGAATCAGCCACAGCCAAGAATCGCTTAGCCATCCCAGCTGCCTGCGCAGCTGTTCTTCCGAGGTGACGCCTCTCCCGCTCACGTATCCTGATCGCCTGGTCGGGATAAATCTCCTCTCCTTGGTTCGTCATCCCGTCGTTCAAATATGGACTCTCTATCCACCGGGTCTGAACATATATCTTCGTCAGAATTTCAATCGGCATCCGGTTCCATGAACCGGTCTCTATCTGTCAGGACAAACATGTCATGTACTGCTTAAACGGTAGTTCATCTCCAGATATCTTTATAGCAAGGGCGGCATTCAAGCCCGATGGGTTACACCGAATATGTAAACTCTTTCGAGGAAAGGGTCCAGAAGTACCGGCCTACTGGCTCGGAGTGGACTCCCGCAGATAAGGCGGTCTACGGACCAACGGATCTGTTCCGCGTCCCCACAGAAGAGGCAGATGCCCTGAGGTTCGATGCGGTCAAGTATCAATTCACCCGTCATTATGCGGAGAACCCGATGTACCGTGGGTTCTGCCAGGACGCCGGGATATCGCCCCTGGACATCAGATCGCTGACCGACCTGTCCAAGGTCCCTCTGATCCAGAGCGAGTTCTTCAAATCGCATCCGGAAGGTCGGGATTTCGCCACCTGGTTGGGCAATATCTATACCGGTGAGTTGCCGCAGGTGAAGATCAGCGGCAAAGAGCCGACCTATGACCAGGTCATCGAGGCCTTCAACGAGTCCGGACTGGTCACCACTTACAGCAGCGGAACGGGCGGGCGGCATACCTTTGTTCCCCGTGACCGCAGGAGCTTCAACATCAACGAGTATGCCATGGCCAAGAGCGTCATTTCCATGTTCTATCCCCGTTGGAACCCAGGAATGTATGGATATCTCCTGCTTCCCAACCCCTTCAAGACCAATCTGTTCGCCGGACGTTTGGGGACCATCTATTATGACATCATGAAGGATGTAGAGTGTGCGGTGGACCGGGTCATCGACACCGAACTGATCAAACTGACCATGAGCGACGACAAGAGCCTGAAGTCCCGACTGGTCAAGAAGATGTCCAGCCGTGCCCAGAAGAAGGCCGTCGGCGATATCATCACCTGGATCGAACACCGGGAGAGGTCGAAGGAGGAGATGGCGTTCTGCGGAGCACCTTTCATTCTATACTCGGTCATCCAGCGCCTCAAGGAGGAGGGCCGCAGGTTCGATATCGGTAGCCGAGGCCTCGTGCTGACCGGAGGGGGCTGGAAGGTGCAGGAGCTGAAACGTATTCCGGAAACGGAGTTCCGCAAGGACATCCAAGACTATCTCGGCATTCCGCCAGAGAACGTGGTGGACATGTACGGAATGGTGGAAGGCAATGGCTGGATGGTGCAGTGTCCGGAGGGCCACCATCTCCACATACCCACGACCTACATCCACCCGATGGTTCTGGATGACAATTTCAGCCCGCTCGGATATGGTGAATCCGGAAGGTTCGCATTCCTGGACGGTTCCATGTACAGCTATCCCGCCTTCATAATCACCGGGGACCGGGTCAAGATGCTGGAGCGCTGCCCAGTTTGCGGAAGGCCGGGCCCGGTCCTTGAGCCTGGTGTGACCCGCGCCGCCGGCAAGGAGACGCGCGGATGCGCCGAAGAGGTAAGGAAGGTCATGTCCGCGGACATGGGGGGATGAGATGGCTGGTCTCAGGAGGATGAAGGAAATGGGCTACGTGCCGCAGCGGACCTTCTTCAGCCAGATGGTCCGCGGTGGAATATCGATCTCAAGGATCATCCTTCTGAACATGAGGGAGCTGAAGCGCACCCGGGTCATTCCAGATGATGCGGAGCGCTACGTCCTGCCGAAACTGCAGTACTCCATCCCGGTCTACAGGGAAGGAATGAGGTACTGCGATAAGGACGAGAAGTACCTGAGACCGACCCTGCACTGCGATTCCCATGACCCTCTGGTCATCGCCATGGCCAACGAGCTCGGGGCGTTCCAGGTGTCCGACCGCGAGTTCGCCGAGCGGGCATTCCATTTTGTCAAAGAGAATTTGATGCTGGATGAGCGTCCGATGAACCCGGTCGCGGACACGCTGGGGCGCGGGACCGGGACCTGCTTCCATCTCATCAGCGCCTACATCGCCCTCTGCCGTTGTGCCGGAATCAAGGCCAGGTACAAGATATTCTCGATGAAGATGATCCCATCATGGTATGATGTGGTCATCCAGCCCGACCCGTTCATCAAAAGATGGTATGATACCTTGGGGTATTTCGTCCTGGAGGGCGAAGGGGAGGTCTTCGTGGACGGCGAATGGCTGGTGGCCAACGTCACTCCCGAGGCGGAATGGCAGGCGGCAGCCGGTACGGCGATCAACAAGCTGGGAGAGGATTCCATCGGCAGCTGGTACAATGCCGTGCCCGGCACGATCATGCGCATGGAATCGATACCCTACGGGTTCGCGGCATCGCTCGAGGTCCTCCATATCGTTTCACCGGGATCTATGGAGCGGGTCAACATAAGCATCAAGAAACAGAAAGAGCTGGGCCGCAGGATCATCGAATCAGCCGGCGGGGTCGACGCTTATGACAGGATCGCCCGTTCGAGACAGGGGTTCAAGTGCCCCAAGGTCATGCTCGAGCTTAAGAAACAGATAGTGTTCGACGACTAAGTGCTCGTTCTCGATGATCAGGGTAGCCTGATCGAATTAGGACACTTCTGACAATATCGCTGATGGTTCGAGCGATAGTCACCACTGGTGATCCATCAACTATTGAAGTTTTTCACTATGTAACAATCGATAATTATTTGACTCTCCCCGACTCAATAGGGCGCCTGATGAACGAGAACGAAGGCGAAGGATCCGATAGGCCATCCAGGAAGATCAGTATCGTCAAGGATGGGCCGTATATCGTGAATGGATGGGTGCCACTTGCCAAGGAGTACATAGTAAGGGACAAGGACGGCGTCCCGAAGGAATGGAAGAGAGGGTCGAAATACCCAGTCACCGAGACCCACGCTTTATGTCGATGCGGCGGATCGTCCACCAAGCCTTTCTGTGACGGTACCCACGCCAAGATCAAGTTTGACGGGACGGAAGAGGCCAGCCGGGATCCCTATATATCGAACGCCGGCCTGATCGAAGGTCCCGAGATCGACATGAACGACAATCGTGACCTCTGCGCAGGACAGCAATTCTGCCATCGGGCCGGTGGGGTCTGGGACCTGGTGGAGAAGAACGGGGACCCGAATGCAAAGGACCTTGTGGTCGAGATAACAGGCCAGTGCCCGACGGGACGCCTGGTGGCACGATGCAAAGACGGGAAGGACATCGAACCCGCCTTGCCGAAGGAGATCACCCTGACGGAGGATCCTTACCGTCGGGTAAGCGGCCCCCTTTGGGTCAAGGGCGGGATCCCGATCATCTCGGCAGACAACACCCAGTATGAAGTTAGGAACCGTGTCACCCTCTGCCGTTGCGGGCATTCAGAGAACAAGCCTTTCTGCGACGGGACCCATATCGGGGAGGGATTCAAGGATGGGGATGATGCCATCAGCAGTTCCAGACCGGTGAAGCCCAGATCCGCGGAACCGAAGTCCTGATCTCAGGAACAACATAACGTTCAAGATAGAGATTGATGAATATGACACGCCGGCCAGGGTGTGAAGGAATGGGACAATCTTAGGGGGAAAGTCTCAGGGCCGGTCGTGTAATCATCTATTGCCGCACACACCTAATCTGCCTTCCGACACGGATATCAATCTCACGAATGAGAATGAATTACCTGGCTATATGAGATCATTGGATCGGAACGATGTCCTCGAAAATTGAACCAGCTCAAGAAGTCCTTTCTCGAGAGCCGGGCGTCTCATTTGCCGTACGGGGACAAATGGACCTCATCGGGTTCGCGATGGTATTTGTTCCTTCTACCGGATTTCTGTAACAATCGCTAACCTTAATATATCGAAATCCCTCCCACAATTCAATAACCGTATTGAACAATGGTGGTAGGGGACATGAAGACAGCAACTGGCAAGGGACTTCTGATTTTAGTTACATTTTCATTGATCGTTTCGATCTTCGCTTCGGTCGGAACGATCGGTGATGTGCAGGCGAGCGGACCGACCTATTCTTCGCATGGGCCGATCTCAATTACCAGCCACGGCGACCTTTTGACCCTTAAATCGTCAGGCACTATCACTGGATCGGGAACAGTGACCGATCCGTTCGTCATCAACGGGTACGACATAACCGGCACGGGCGGAGCATGCATCAATGTCTATAACATAACCGACTACCTGGTCATCAGCAACTGCTACTTGCATGGTAACTCGTATGGGGTCGAGATATCGAGATCGAGTCACATAACCGTGACCAACAGCAATTGTAGCGACAACGTCCGCTATGGTATCTGGCTGGACTACTCCGGGAACAATACCTTGACCAATAACGTCTGCATAGTGGGGGCTCACGGCATCTACACGGTCGCCTCGAGCGATAACATCATGGAGAACAACACGTGCAGAGCGACCGCGGCATGCGCCGTAATGCTGGCCGGCGCCTCTAGTAGGAATATATTCTCTAACAACACCTGTTACTCCAGTGGTGACAATGGTCTATACGTGCTCAATTACTCAGATTACAACATCATATCGAATAACGTTTTCAAGAACAACAGAGGGCACGGCATCCATCTTGCCAACGCACATCATAACGAAGTCTATGGCAACGACATTATCGATAACAATGGATCGTCGTCGGTGTACAATGCATTGCATCCGCAAGCGGCTGATACAGGTATCGGAAACCATTGGAACACTGGATCGTACGGCAATTATTGGAGCGACTGGACGACACCGGACGTCAACGGTGACGGCATAGTTGATAACCCATATCCGATCGGCGAGGGCAGCAGTCTGGATAACTACCCCCTCGTCAACATCCACAATTCAATTACCGTTCCAGGTGCTCCGACCGGTCTGACCGCCACCGCCGGCAATGGACAGGCAAGTCTCATATGGAATGCGCCGGGCAACGGCGGAGCGGCGATCGACTATTACATCGTCTATCGTGGCGGGACGGATGTCAATCATTCGACAACGACCAGCTTCACCGATATGGGGCTCACCGACGGTGTCACGTATTCCTATGCGATCGCAGCGCATAACATTGCAGGGCTAGGAGCCCAGTCGTCGCTGGCGATCGTAACGCCACTGGCAGTCCCGGACGCTCCAACATCTTTGACCGCAACGCCCACCGATGGTCAGGTGTCACTATCCTGGACCGTCCCAGCAAGCGATGGAGGGGCGGCTATCGAGTATTATCTGGTCTATGTTGACGGGACCGCCGGTCCGGACCATTACACGACCACCTCCGCGACCATCACCGGTCTGACCAACGGCCAGTCGTACAGTTTCACCGTGGCGGCGCACAACTCAGCCGGAAACGGATCTCAAAGCGGTCCAGCAACAGCCATTCCCTTCACTATCCCGGGAACGCCAGGTGTACCAACCGCCGTTCCGGGCAGCACACAGGTGTCACTATCCTGGACCGCACCAGCAAGCGATGGAGGGGCGGCGATCGAGTATTATCTGGTCTATGTTGACGGGACCGCCGGCCCGGACCATTACACAACCACCTCCGTTACCATCACCGGTCTGACCAACGGCCAGTCGTACAGTTTCACCGTTGCGGCGCACAACTCAGCCGGAAATGGATCGCAGACCTCCGGCGTCTCGGCAACTCCTGCTACAGCCTCAACTGTTCCAGGCACCCCTACCGGACTGACCGCCACTACAGGCAACTCTCAGGTATCTCTGTCCTGGACCGCACCAGCAAGCGATGGGGGAGCGGCCATAGATTATTACATCATCTATCAGGACGGGGTTGATGTTCAACACCCGACGGGTGCTATCTATATGATCACAGGGCTCACCAATGGACAGGTCTACAGTTACACCGTTGCTGCACACAACTCCGTTGGTACTGGTCTACAGTCATCAGCAGTGACGGCCACGCCCTCTACTGCCCCGGCCGCTCCTGGTGTTCCAACCGGTCTTTCCATCATTCCAGGAAACGCTGAGGTTTCCATCTCATGGGCAGCGCCGACCAGCAATGGGGGCGCATCGATCGATTACTACATAGTCTTCCAGGACGGGTTCGATGTTGCCCATTCTGCCACAAGCTCAATAACGGTTACTGGGCTGACCAACGGGCAGTCCTATGCCTTTACCGTGGCGGCCCACAACTCCATTGGTGTGGGCCCTCAGACATCTGGTGTTTCGGCGATCCCGCTCCAGACCCCCGGTGTCCCAACTGGGTTGACCGTGACCTCGGGTAATTCCCAGGTATCCATTTCATGGTCCGCGCCAACTAGCGATGGGGGAGCGGTCATAGATTATTATGTTGTCTATGTCAACGGGATCGTCAGGTCAGAGCACTACACAACAACATCGACAACTGTTAACGGCCTAACGAATGGGCAGTCCTATACCTTTACCGTGGCGGCCCATAACTCAGCCGGAACCGGGGCACAGACATCTGCGGTAACAGCGACGCCTGATGTGGATGTCGCCGTACCAGGAGTGCCGACCAATCTGATCACCATGGCCGGTACAGGAACGGTTAAGTTGTCATGGACGGCTCCATCAGGAGGGGCAGTCGATTATTACATCGTTTACCAGAACGGCGTCGATGTGGCTCATCCGACCACCAACTTCACGACCATCCAGGGATTGACCAGCGGGGAGAACTATTCCTTTGCAGTGGCAGCCCATAACTCAGGCGGTGTTGGGGGGCAGACCCCAGTCCACAATATTTCGCCCATAGCGGCGGGCTCTGCATCTGGGGACGACAACACTGCCTTGGTCTCAGTGGTCCTGGCACTTCTGCTGGCGGCGATCGTCGCGGCAGTTCTGATAGTGAGAAGAAAGCGGAAAGCGTAGTGAGGACGATGGAGAAGTTATAGCCGAGACCGGGGGGCCTCTCCTTGGGGGGGCCTCGGTCAAGGCCGTTGCGCCTTTCTCTATGATACGGGGGCACCGAGGGACTTGCTGTCCAGATGAAATGCCGGAGATCATGAAGAAGGACAGGAAGAATGGTAAGAGTTACTATGATCCAGATTATCTAATCGGGTGATTTTCGAGATTGGGATGTCCTTTGTAGAATTGTTCAAACAGATCAATTCAAGATATTTTCGAGATTAATTATAAGATGACTTTTATTGTATAATGGTCCGATAAGAATGAGATCCAGCTCCAATCGAATAGCCACTCGACTCATCGCGGCCAATCTCTTGGTGCTGCCAGTCTTGGTATTATTGAGTACATTAACGACCTCTAACGTATCGGCCGCAGACGTATCTGGTTCCTGGTCATCCAATATCTCCGGCAATGGTTACATCCAGACCAGCAATATCATCGACACGAACTCCGATGTCGAGTTGGTTTTATCTCAGAGCGGAAGCACAGTGAACGGCACGATTACCACCACCTTTACCTATTCCTATCTTCATCCTGGATACGAATCTTGGCAGAAACCAGCCATTGGGCAGAAGAACATGAACACCGTGAGCGGAACCATGTCCGGTTCAACCCTGACCTTGAACTGCTACACGCCGGCATCCTCGGGAACGACCAACGGTATTAGCTGGATTTCCCCTGCAACCACCACAACATGGACCCTCTATCAAAACGGGGACAAATTGACTGGAAGCGGGACATATGTCGCAGCCGGAATAACCTATAGTTATACATTTGATCTAGTGGTGGCGGAACGCTACCATACCGTGGTTAATGGGAACACGGTCAAGGTCGATTATGTAGGCAAGCTTCCAGACGGAAGAGTCTTCGACACTTCGCTCGCGAGCGTTGCGAACGATGCGTCAGTTCCAAAATCATTATCTTTCGTCCTTAGGTCGAATTCATCCTACTCACCTCTGTCGTTCACCGTTGGATCGGGTTCATTGATCGCCGGATTCAACAATGCGGTGATCGGGATGAAGATCGGAGAGACCAAGACGGTCACTATTCCCCCTTCGGAGGCATATGGAAACCTGGTCCTGAGCAAGGTCACCAACTTCAATCTCACCGAGACCAAGAACGTCTATGAGAACATGTCGTTCTCCCAGTTCATAACCAAATATTCCGTAACGGCCGTGGCTGGGATGACGGTCACCGACCCGGTCTACAAGTGGCCGGTCAAGGTGCTGCTGGCCAACTCGGACGCCGACATCGTTAGGATACAGAACTCGCCGGTACAGGGACAGAGCTACTTGATATACAGCAACACTGCCCAGAAAGCAACCGGCTGGAACATCACCGTCACGAGCGTCAACCCGTCCATCTCCTTCGCTGGACAGATCGTACTGGTCCACGATATAACTGATTTGGACGCAGGCAGGATCCTCGGTGTCGATTTGAAGGGCACGGCTTTTATCCTAGACAATGTGAATATTTCTGCCGGGACAGCATCGAGGAACACTAACAGCGAGCTCGTTGGCAAAACGCTGACCTTCACGATAATCCTGGATAAGATCCTCGGATTGATAGAAACTTCCCCTCAAGGCCTAATTGCTGTACCAGGCGATAGTCATGTGTTGCTTTATTGGACCAAGCCTTATACGGATGCTGGAAGCAACATCAACATCGATTATTATGTTGTCTATCAGAATGGAACGGTCCTTTCTGGTAATGCCAAAGGGCTTTTCATGAATGTTACCAACCTTACAAACGGTATGACTTATTATTTTGCTGTGGCTGCACATAACTCAAATGGAATAGGCCTCCGATCTGAACAGGTGTTCTCAACTCCAAACAAGATTCCTACTGCTCCTTCTGGGTTAACCTTTGCTTCGTCCAAGTCCTCAATGAATCTGAATTGGGGGGGAGTATCGTTGTCTACTTCCTATAACATCTACCGGGGGAACAGTAGTGATTCGATGATATTGATAGGGCATTGCGCCTTGACTGGGTATAACGACCCAACAGTCAGACCGGGCTCAACATATTATTACTCAGTGAGTGCCATTAACTCAGCTGGAGAAGGTCCAAGAAGTGAAGCGTTGAAAGGAACAACGCTAACAACGTTGAAAGGAACGATCGTGAACGCATATGGTCTTCCACTATCCGGCATAACCGTCACATTGGAGAACGGTACAAGCACTCAGACAAATATTACAGGAGGTTATGAGTTTGCAGTATCACCAGGCACTCATGAGCTCACAATAAGCGGCTCAGGCATCCAGACTATGAAAGTCCCCGTCAACGCTCAAAACCAAGGCTCAACCATCGGCCCAATAACGACTAGTGCTGACACAAATATGTCAACGCTATCGACGATGGCGTTAGTCGTGATTGCCGTTTCCGTAATCATCATCGCCATCGTGGTAATTGCGATGTATGCCCGTCGAAGAGGGAAATAAGGATTATTTACAATGTCTGAATGGACACTGTACATATCCATGATGTAAACCGTGGTCAGATCAGAGAGCACTCTAATTCTGGCTCTGCCTGCCCCCAATCCAACACGATTGGGTATTCTGCCCATCTTTAACTGTTTCCATCGAACGGACCCGACTGAAGATGACTGGGTCAGTGATCTCATATGCCTGTCCGAGGAATATTGGTATCCGTTTCGCCACCGGGGTCCGGCCGTCCGAGCTCAGACTGGCCCATTATGAGGACCTGAAGCTTAGGAAGATGACCCTCTATGTCAGGCACCCGAAAGGTGAAGGTAACTGGGCATCACCGCAGGACGTCGAGATCATACGTGCTGATATGATCCCCTTCATTGAGCAATATCTGAGGGAGCGGAAGGAATGGATAAAGAGCCACGGACTGACCCAAGCAACTCCACTTTTCCCCAGTCTCGGAGAGAGAGGGGATGCACTGGGCTTTTACAGCGCAAACGGTTTCAGACTGATCAAGAAGAAGATAGAAGTGATCTCCGGAGTCGAGTTCAAGCTCAAGGACTTCCGATCGACCCTAACCTCGATCACCGTCAACGGAGATCTCAGCAGATTGCCTGCAATGTCGGCTCAATTGAGGCATGCAAGCGTAGCAACTACCCAAAAAAGCTACTTCGCAATGGAGAGGGGAGTTGCGGGCAAACAGCTACGGGATGCATGGAAAGAGCATCCCATAGCCAGCTCAATAAAGCACGAAAAGGCCGTTATTGACCAAAATCGTCACTTGCCTGGATATGGATAATGGTGGGTCTGCCCGAATTTGAATCGGGGTCTCAGGCTCCCAAAGCCCGAAGGATGGACCAAGCTACCCCACAAACCCATTTGAGCCGCTAAACGCACAACTAATCAATAAAGGTTGCTGATGCAGGTTCCTATGGATGCACTCCTCGTTATACAAACTGAAAGAATAATATAGCTGCCTGGCCGTCCCTTGAAGGATGCGTAGGCTAGTTATCATCGCAATCACGATGGTGGTCATTATAGCCTTGGTCATGGCGGGATCGTTCATCCTGTTCATGAATCCGCGGACTCCCAACGGATTCGAGGTCAGTTCGCTCCGCGCCCCTACCATTGTCATCGAATCGCCGGTCGAACGTGTCCATCACACCGGGTCGAATGGCAACTCCCCGGTCAATCTCGGTCTGAATTGGACCATAACCCCTATCTATGCTGGATACGGCGGGGTCATTGACATCACCGCAATGAACTATGAATCCACGCAGGTCTATGTCTACGCCGTTGGATTGTCCTGGAAAGGCACCTCGATCGAGACCTGGCGTAATGTGTCCGTGACGATTTCTGGATACCAGCATGCGTCGCTTGGAATGCTGTTCTTCAAGGCCCCGGCAAATATCACCGGCGGCTACTATTCGATCAAACTGAAGGCCGAGGTAAAGGTCAGCGGCGGTATAGGCTGGAACGACATCGGGGCTTACAAGATCACAGAGGATAGGTATGCCGAGATAGTCAAGCCGCTTACCTACCTGGATCATACAACGGCCACCAATACTCCCGTTTACTATTCCAAGGTCAACAAACGTATCGACATGGGAGCCACCCAAACCATCGTCTCCAATATCCTGACCAACAATTCCAACATCTATAGCATCCAAGCAGTGGCGGATGCATTCGATTGGGTACGTGATCATATCGTCTACACCAACGATCCAAATGATTATTGGCAATCGGCGACCGAGACCCTGTCTTGGCGCACCGGCGATTGCGAGGATTATGCGATATTGTTGGCATCGATGATCGATCAGATGGGGGGAAATGCCCGGGTGAACATAATCGATGGCCATGCGTTCGCCACGGTCTTCGTTGGATCCGATGCAAGCGTCATCGGCAACGTGACCGAGGCAATATCCTCCCATTACCAGACCGATGTCCCCGTCCATTTCCTTAACGATACCACCGGTTATTGGATGGTCATCGATCCCACCGGGTTCCCCTATGCCGGAGGACTGGCAACCCTTTCCGGTCCGGTCCTATACAATGCGAACCACAACTGGTCCTTCGATTCAAGCACCTGGCTGTCCCAAGTCGACGCCACCGGTTCGACCGAGGACACCGGTCTATTTCCGTTCCAGACAAAACTTTAAAGATGTTTTGAGGTGAGGATCTCAAGCACCGCTTTGTGGATGGACTGGCTTGAATTGAACCTGGGAGACCATCCCTTGGACTTCAGGTGCTCCACGTCCAGGCGCATCAATTTCACATCGCCTATCCAGCCGCGGCCGCCCTGGACCCCTCCGGTCCAATCGTACCTGACGTTTCCCAGCTTCATGCCGTTGACCACTGAGTCCGCGATCCCCTTCACGTCCAATGTGTCCTCGGACCCGATGTTGTAGATCTCGACCTTGGACGTCGCCTTCTTTGCCCCCGTCAGCATGCCGTCAACGCAATCGGACACGTGGACGTAGGACTTGTTCGTGCCCGGTTCGACCCCCAGTATCTCCAGCCGGCTGGAATCCTTTTCCAGTTTGTGGATGAAGTCATGGAGGACGTTATGCGTGCTCCTGGAACCGACGACGTTCGCAAAGCGGTAGATGACCGCTTCCATGTCGAACGTGTACGCGTAGGACGATATCAGGGCCTCACAGGCAAGCTTCGAAGCCCCGTAGATACTGATCGGGACCAGCGGCCCGTAATCCTCCCTGGTGGGGATCTGGGTGGCCTCGCCGTAGATCGTCGATGTGGAAGGGAAGGCGATGTTCTTGACCTTGAGCTCCTTCATCGCCTCCAGAACTCGGAACGTGGCTTCGATGTTCTGTTCGAAATGCGTACGGGTGTTGGAAGGTCCCTGCCGGACGTCTGGGTTGGCCGCAAAATGGAATACCGCATCGCACCCTTCCATGGCCGGGGCGATATCGTTCTTGAGCAGGTCCAGTTTGACGAACCTGAACCGGTCTGAGCGTTGTGCCTCGGTCAGGAACTCCATCTTGCCGGCGGATAGATTGTCGACGCCGACCACCTCATTGCCGTTGCGCAACAGCGCGTCGACCATGTGGCTGCCGATGAAACCGGCGCAACCCGTGACAAAGATCCTGCGGCCTTCCAGCCGCATCATTTGTTGTCCCCCATCCTCCATTTGAGCTGCTCGACCAGCTTATTGATGGCGATGCCCCGGTGGGAGATCTTGTTCTTCTCGTCCATGTCCATCTCCGCGAAGGTCTTGGTCGAACCGTCGGGGACGAACACCGGATCAAAGCCGAATCCGCCCTTCCCCCTCTCGGTGTAATCGATCCATCCCTGGCAGGCTCCTTTGACAAAGATGCGGCCCACGTCCTGGATGCTGCACCCGATCACGCACTCGAAGTGCGCGCCCCTTTCCGGTTCCCTGTCCAGGAGCTTGATTATGCCCTTGGACCCGATGGTCTTGAACGCGTAAGAGGAGTAGACTCCGGGAAAACCATCGTAGTTGTGCAGGAACAGTCCTGAATCGTCCAGTATGAAGTCGGTCTTCCCCATGAGCTCGACCTGGGCCACGCAGCTCTTCACCACTTCCTCCAGTGTATCGGTCTGGATCTCATCGCATTCCACGTCGAGCTGGGTCACCTTGAAGCCCAAAGGTTCCAACCCGGCCTTGAATTCCTGCATCTTGCCTTTGTTAGACGTTACGATGGCCATCTCTCTCATGTGTATCTCCCCCGGTCCTCTATCTCCTTGATCTTTTTCAGAACCTCGTTCCCCCGTTCGAAATTGGAGTGGTAGGAATCGAGAATGACATCATACATGGGCAGTATCTTGGAATGGGCCGACTGGAACGCCTCATGGAGGAGGTGCAGGTCGACCCCCATCTCCTCGATCATGGCATTGCGCGTGCCAAGGGAAAGGTCGATGAACCATATCTTGCCGTCACGGAGGATCATGTTCGAGGTGGTTAGGTCCCCATGGGTGAGCGAGGCTTTGTGCAGCAACGCCACTAGCCTCCCGATCTCCTTGCATACTTCACTGCAGGTTCCCTCATCGGCACTATCGAGGACGTCCTTGACCCTCTCCCCCTCGATCTCCTCCATGACGATCTTCCCGTTCTTCAGGTCGATGTCATAGATGATCGGGGTCGGGACCCCGTTCCTCCTGGCATCCTGGATCAAGCGTGCCTCGTTCTTGGTGCGGGACACCTTGATGGAAGCGTCCAGATCGGGATGGCGATAGCCCTTGGTCACCCTGCTCTTGATTATGACCTTCCGCCCCATCCAAACATCACGGGCGATCACGGCCTCCGCGCCACGTCTGATGACTTCCACGGCCGAGAAAACCAGTGCTCGATGTAATAACCTTTTGCATGCCGTCATGCCGTCGTCATTAGGATAATGTCCTTTTTGCCGGAGAACCGGTTCAGGGTCCGGCATCACCCGCCCCGATCGGCTTGACAGCCTCCCGCTCCTTGGCCGTTGTCGGCAGATTCCCTTCCTCCGACCCGCCCTCATTCGCATGGAACCGATGCAGGGTCGCTCCCAGGTCCCTCACCTTCTCGATGTGGAAATCCTCCGGGAAGGCCGTTTGCATCGACGGCATGAGATACCTCTCATCCAGCAAAACCATGGCAGCTCGGTCGAACTCGCTGCGGATGGCCCTGCCGGCGGCCTGCAGTACGCGGGAGACCGCCGGGTATGTCGATACGTATAAGATCGCTTTCCTTGCGCCGTATCTCTTCTCATAGCGGGACTTCATGACCTCTCCCTCCATGGTAGGTGGTGAGAATGGGAAACCCGCCACCACGATGGAGGACAGAAGGTTGTCATTGAAATTGACCCCTTCCGCAAAGGAACCGCCGATCGTTGCCATGAGCAGTGCGTTCCTGTCCCTTCTAAGGTCGGAGATCATGGCCTCCTTCTCGTTCTTCCCGAACTCCCGCCTTTCCATCAGGATCCTTTTCCCCATGTTCGATTCACGGATGAACGGCTCGACCCGCTGCATGAAATCATAGGAGGGAAAGAACGCGGCCACGTTGCCCGGCGTGGCCTCGCAGGTCTCCACGATCTTGGAGGCCATGGTGCGGAACATGTCGTCCGTGCGCAGATCGTATTTTGACGAGACTCCCTCGACACCGATCACCAGGCGGTTGCCTGGAGGAAATGGGGAGGGGTAACGGCGGCAGGCGCAGCGGTCCGCCAGGCCCAGCACGTCCGCGAACATCTCCGGGGGATGAAGCGTTCCCGACATGAGGAGGGAGCAGCGCACCCGGTCGAAGACCGCGGACGACACAAGAGAAGGCTCGATGAACCGGGTGATGATCCTGGCGGGATGCCGTTCCGCGTACCGGACCGTGGAGTCCCCGAAAGCATGCCAGTTGGCCAGGAATTCGATAAGGTCCTCCACGGAATGGCGGCTGCGGCCGATGAAGTACCGATCCATCTCGTCGGCCGCCTGGGCGCAGTCAATGGAGAACTCCGACATCAGCACATCGTCCAGCGCCATCGTGTCCAGATAGGGGTCTCCCGTAAGCGATGAGATGTCGTCCATGGTCCTTTCCAGAGATTCGAACATGGCACGGAACCGGCGGTTGCCGGTGCTGTTGCAGGCCCGTTGCAACATCTCCCGGGTCAGGACGTGGCTGTGGTTCTCCATGATCCTGGTCGGCAGGTTATGGCCCTCGTCGACCACCATGATCATCTCCTCTGCCTTCCTTCCGGTCCGGTCGATCAGGCTGGTGTTCACATCGCCGAACACCTGGTTGTAGTCGCATACGGCGATGTCCGCCATGGTCAGCGCCTTAATCGCCGCATGATGGGGGCAGGCCCCTACCCTTATGCACATCCGAATGACCTCCTGGACATGGAGCGGGTATTCCAAGAGCTTGTCAGCCGCCTCGTTGATCCTGGCCTCATCCAGGAAGTAGCAGTCCCCCGACGAGAGGCAAGGAACCCCGCCGCCCTTCTTCCGGCACAGACAGGTGTCTTCGCGTGAGATCATGTCCACTGCACTGACCCGGTGTCTCTTCCAGATATGGCGGAGCGTTTCTACCGCCGCGGCGTGTTGGGATTGGCGGGAGGTAAGGAAGAAGACAAAGCCGTCGCTCTCCAGGGATGTCTCCAGAGAAGCGGTCAGGGCCACCGCCGTCTTTCCCAATCCGGTAGGGGCGTGGGCCAGCAGGTTGATCTTGTTCTTCATGCAGGATCGGGCGTCCTCCAGGAACTGGCGCTGCCCTTCCCTGACGATATCGTATGGAAAGAGGTCGGCCGGGACTTCATGGGTGTCGCTCCCAAGGCACTTGGTTTCGGTCATGTACCATTTGAGCGCCTCAGGATGATGCATATCCGTCTGCTAGAGTCAGTCTACCCAAAGGCTGCATCTTCGACCAAGATATGATGGTCGGCTTCCAAATCCATACCTAATGAACAGCGCGAATGGGGCCAGTCGATCCTCTGGATGTTCGATGCGGTCCACCAGCGGAGCGGATTCTGGAAAGACTTTAACGTTGAGAGGCTGTTCACACCTCGTGGATTATATCCCGACCGAATGCGGAGCCCTCGACGCGATGCTTGGCGGGGGCATCGAGACCAGTTGCATCACCCTGCTCTATGGTGAGGCCGGTACCGGGAAGACGAACCTTTGCCTGGTGATGGCCAGGAACGTGGCCAGGACGGGCAAGAAGGTCATCTATGTGGACTCCGAGGGCGTTTCGGTGGAAAGGCTGCGCCAGATATCCGGGAAGGATTATGAGGAGGTCACCAGGAACGTTCTGTTCTCGGAGGTGCATTCGTTCCCCGAGCAGGAGACGATGGTGGACAAGGCCATCAAACTGGCGGAAGGAAATCCGGACTTCGGACTGATCGTCATCGATTCCATGACCATGTACTACCGGCTCACCTCCCGGGAGGAGGAGCGGAGCGAGAGAAGGTCCATCGCCGGCATGAGCGCACGACTGCTGACGCTCGCCAGGAAGAGAGGCTTGCCCGTGCTGATCACTTCCCAGGTGTACACCGATATCGATAAGGGCACATCCGAGGCATTGGGGGGAAACGTGCTGATGCACAACTCCAAGACCATCGTGAAACTTGAACGGATCGGAACCGGCCGGCGCCGGGCTATCGTCATGAAGCACCGTCATCTGGCAGAAGGAAGGTCGGGGGAGTTCGCCCTGGTCGATTGGGGAATCACCTGTTGATCACGGCCTCAAGATCGGTTTTGGGGAAAGGGTTTCAGGCGTCGCGTCCGACCGCGAAGTCCACGAGTGCCGCAAGGACGTCCTTCTCCCGGCTGGGCTTGAGGCAATCCAGTTTCTGTTTGGCCTCCTTGGCGTAGCGCAGAGCCTCCGACCGTGCATATTCGATGGACCCGGTCTTTTCCAGGATCCCGATGGCCTTGTTTACCTGGGCGTCCGTCGCCCTCTCGTTTCCCAGGGCCTCCAGGAGCGTCGCCTTGTCCTTGGACCCATCCTTAAGGTGTTCCATGGCATGGACGATGATCAGCGTTCTCTTGCCGTTCCTGATGTCGGAGCCTACCGGCTTTCCGGTCTTCTTCGTGTCGCCCTTGATGCCGAGCACATCATCCCACATCTGGAACCCGATGCCCATCCGCCGGGCGTACTCCTTCATGTCCTTGACCTGCCTCTTGGTCCCTCCGCCGATGATCGCCCCGCCCTCGGCGGCACAGGCGAACAGGACGGCGGTCTTCTTCTCCACCATCTCCACGTACTCGTCGATCTTGACGGTGTCCGTGCCCTCGAAATCCACGTCCATCTGTTGGCCTTCGGCGATCAGGTAGACGGTCTCGGAGACGGAATGGAAGATGGTGCGAAGGTCCTCCAGGCCCACATCGGTCTCGGCCAGTACCTCATAGGCGATGGCGAAAAGCGCGTCCCCGGCAATGATGGCGGTGGGCATGTCGAACAGCACGTGCACCGCCGGCCTTCCCCGTCTGACCGGGTCCTGATCGATGACATCATCGTGCACCAGGGTGAAGTTGTGGATTATCTCCAGGGAGCAGCCGAACGGCATGGCCTTGCTGCCCTGCTTCCCCACGGCATCGGCGACAAGGATGGCCATCACCGGACGCATCCGCTTTCCGCCCGCCTCCGGGTAGTGCTTCATGGCCTTCCTCAGCTTCTCATGCTTCCCGACGTCCAGATAGGCCATCAGGCTTTTGTCCACATCCTTTGCGATGGTGATCATTTCCTTAGGGAATTCCATTTCATAACCCCTCCTCGTCCTTCTGGGTGATCCACTCGGCGGTCTTGCCGGTCACGATGCAATCCTTTGAAGACAGTGATGCCACATCAGCTGAGCCTGTCAAGAACATTGTGGCCCTCAGCTCCTCTCGGATAAGGATCAGCTTGTCCTCCACGGCCTTCGAAGAGATCATGGCCTCCTTGAGCACCCCGCGGGCTATACCGCCGCATCTCGCGCCCAGCGCCAGCGCCTTAGCCACCTGAAGTCCGTCCTCTATCCCTCCGCTGGCAATGATGGGCAGACCGACGTTCGCCTCGAGCACCGAGGCCGGCGCGGGTATGCCCCAATCGGAGAACAATCTCCCAATGGCTGCGCAATGGGCATATCCAGCCCTTTCCGCCCGGAAACGCTCCACGGCGGAGAAGCTCGTCCCGCCCGCTCCTGAGATGTCCATGCCGATTATCCCGCTGCCCTTGAGCCTTACCGCCACCTCATGCGATATTCCCGCACCGGTCTCCTTGGCTATCGAGGGCACTTCCCTTGCCACCGCCCTGATCGCATCCAGGCATCCCTTGGAGTTGGTATCTCCCTCGGGCTGCGCGATCTCCTGAAGGAAGTTCAGGTGGATCGCCATGACATCGGCATCGATCATATCCATGGCCTGTTTGACCTGGTCCAGCGTGAATGCCTTTTTTCGCTTCTGCTTGATGAGCTGCGGCGCCCCGACATTTCCGATCATCAGCGGAACATCGTAATCCTTAAGGACGGTGTACGAGGCATCGGCGCCATTCTCCACCGCCGCTCTCTCGGAACCCACCCCCATTCCGATCTGAAGCTCCTGGCAAGCCTCGGCCAGATTCTTATTGATCCTTTCCGCCTTGGAATAGCCTCCGGTGATGGCGGTGACGATCAATGGAAAGGACAGCTTCTTTCCGAACAATTTGCATGAGGTATCGATCTCGGACATATCCACTTCCGGCAATGCGCAGTGGGTCATCCTGACATCGTCCCAATACCGATATCCGCAGCAGACCTGCTCCTCTAAGGCTATCTCGATATGGTCCGATTTCCTTTTCTCGATCTGCTTCAAATCAATCCTCTCCAATGATGCGGGAAGAGACCGCTCTGCGGTCGGCCATTACGTCGGCCAGCCTGCCTTCGGCGTTCCCATTGATTATCTCACATTTGCCAGCGTTTCTGGCGATCTGGAGCATGTATTCGATCTTTGCATAGATGCTGCCGGTGACGTCGATGCAGCGTTCCGTGCGGGGAATTGTGGCCAGTGTGTCACGGTCCACCTTTTCGATGAGGGTCGCATTCGGGTCACAGTTCGGGTCCGCCGTGTAGAGTCCGTCCACGTCGGCACAGAAGATGACCTTTCTTGGTCGGAACCGTTCTGCCAGCCTCATCATCAACTGGTCCCCTGAGCAGATGCTCACTCCCTTGTCGTCATCCAGCGCGACATCCCCAAAGGTTACCGGGGTCATGCCGATCTTTAGGAAGCGCTCGAATGGCCAGAGGTCCAATTTGGATAGGGTCCCGTTCTTCATTATTGCGGAGGAACCGGGCGGGATGGCGGCGGACCACATGCCCTCATCGTTGAACGCGCCCACGACCAGATTGTCCAGCTCCCTGACGTCGTGCATGACCTTGGCGACACCTTCGACCTGGCGTCTCTCATGCAGGCCGGATTGAAGTGCATACTCCTTGGCATAGATGTGGCCATAAGAACCGGCGCCGTGGACCACTATCCTCTCCTCATCGGTGGCCATCATCTCCCGGGCTAGCCTGCGGACCGTTCCTTCCCGGAATGTGCGGTAGGTGGTCTTGTCGGTGATTACGCTGCCCCCGAGCTTGACCAGTATCATTAGGAACCGTTCGAGCATGAACCCGTCGATATAAAAAATGTTCTGACAGCTATTTTTCGAACCTGGCTCCGCACTTGGGACACACAGGATCGTTGTCCGTGGCGACCGCACCGCATTCGGGGCACTGGTATGCGGTCTTTATCTCGGCTCCGCACTTGCGGCAGAAGACATCCTCTTCGGACACCTCGGCACCGCAGTTAGGGCACTCTTTTTTCCTTTCGATGGGGGTGCCACATTTGGCGCAGAAGTTGTCGTCATCCTTTGCGACGACCCCACACTCTGAGCATCGGACATCATTCTTCGGCCCTTCGACGATTTGCTCACTGATCATGAGGGGTTGAGGGGTTGTCTCCACAACCTTTGTCACGGTCTGTTCGGATGACCCGTCGATCGCCTTTTTGGCCTTGAGCGATTTCTTGAACGCTGTATCATAATCCTTACAATCAAATGCCATTCTCGCCTCGTCCAGTAGGCAGACAGAAGCGGTAATGTCCTTACCCTCCGACCGGCTCTTCTCGATATCATCTCCGGCGGCGGTTATCATGAACTTGGATTCCAGGTAATTCTGCGGTAGCTTCTTCGTCTCCCCGATGTTGGCATGATCTTGGATAACTTCCTCGGCCTCTATCGGTTCGATCTTCAGCGGAACCTTCTTAGGCTCGGCCTCGAACGGTTTGGTGGGTGCCTCATCAAGAAGCTTCTTTGCCCTCTTGACCGATTCTATGCATTCCAGATAATTACGCCGATCATATGCCATGCTGGCGTGGATCAGTTCCATGTCGGCCGGTCCGGTGTCCTTGCCCTTGTCCTTCAGGGCCCGGCTCACCGCCTGGGTCGTGTTGAGCGCGTTGAAAGCCTCATCCTTCTCCAGGCCACGTTCGATGGTGTCATCTTTCTTGCCCCTGATGTATCTGATCTCCACGAAGACAGCTATTCCGAGAACAACAAAGAGAATGATGATCAACGTCAGGTCCAGATCCATCGCGGGCATCGTCCTTTTCTAGTTTTGAGCGACTACCAGTATCGGTGTTTATTATACTATTGGATGATTTCAAATTACGATCGATTTACTGATAATCTCAGTTGTTTACTTTGTAAGTTGATTCATAAATCTACCGTTCTGATTATCATCCCCCGAAGAGCACCGGAATGTCGGTCTGGTCACATTGGCGTATGGTCATGAAAACGGGCCGAGCAGATTCATAGAAGCTACCCTATCGCCCCTTGGTTCCTTGATAAGAGATCATCTAAGCCGATGGATCTGATGAAAATAAGAATGGCTGACAGCTTTCGAAGGTTCCCGTGGGCTCGCGCACCACAGTACAGCGCCGAACGACGGCAGGCTTAGCTTCTGGGTTCGGATGAGACCAGGCGTATCCCCGCCTCTTTGGCCGTCATACCATTCTTA
>DASXVU010000028.1 GCA_036504055.1 Methanomassiliicoccales archaeon
CTCGTACACTCCAACCGTCAACGAGTCCTCCACCATATCGGTGATCGCCAAACCTTCCTGGGCTTCTTGGTCCGGCACGGTGTTGTCCGGTACACCGACAGCTTCAGGGTCGTTCTCGATCTCCATCAAGGCCACTTCGACCGCTGGTACAAACTCCAGCTGGAAGAACTGGACAGTCAATGTTCCAGTTCCTGTCGTCGCTCATTGGGCTCCAACCTTCACAAACAATCCTAGCACCGCAGGCAAGGTAGGATCAATCTACTCGTACACTCCAACCGTCAACGAGTCCTCCACCATATCGGTGATCGCCAAACCTTCCTGGGCTTCTTGGTCCGGCACGGTGTTGTCCGGTACACCGACAGCTTCAGGGTCGTTCTCGATCAAAGCGGTATCGACCTCGGGAACGCTATCCAGCTGGAAGAACTGGACCGTCACTGTTCCAACGGTCGTCGTTCCGGCTCATTGGGCTCCTACAGTCACAAACAGCCCCAGCACGACCGGTAAGATAGGATCCGTTTACTCATACACTCCAACCGTCAACGAGTCCTCCACTCTGTCCCTGGTATCGAAACCATCATGGGCCACATGGTCCGGCACAGTAATGTCCGGAACTCCAACGATTGCAGGATCATATTCATTCTCCATCAAGGTCACTTCGGTTGCCGGTTCATTGTCTAGCTGGAAGAACTGGACCGTTACCGTACCTACAGTGATCGCCCCGGCTCATTGGGCTCCAACCTTCATCAACAGCCCCAGCGTCACGGGCAAGGTAGGGTCCATCTACTCGTACACTCCAACGATCAATGAGTCTGCTTCCTTGTCCGCGGCCGTCAAGCCCTCATGGGCTTCTTGGTCCGACACGGTAATGTCCGGCACACCCGCAGCGGCAGGATCATATTCATTCTCCATCAAGGCCACTTCGACCGCCGGTACACACTCCAGCTGGAAGAACTGGACCGTCACTGTTCCAGTGATCGTTTCCGCTCATTGGGCTCCGACGTTCACAAATGGCCCCAGTACCACTGGCAAGATCGGATCAATCTACTCGTATACTCCAGCCATCAACGAGTCCTCCACTCTGTCCCTGGTGTCGAAACCGACCTGGGCTTCTTGGTCCGGCACTGTAATGTCCGGAACTCCGACAGCCGCTGGATCCTATTCCTTCTCGATCAAAGCAGTATCGACCTCGGGAACGCTTTCCAGCTGGAAGAACTGGACCGTAACCGTTCCAACCGTCGTTGCCCCGGCCGATTGGGCGCCCACATTCACCAACAATCCTAGCACGACCGGTAAGATCGGGGTTGTCTACTCGTACACTCCAAAGGTCAACGAGTCCTCCACCCTGTCCGTGGTGACCAAGCCCTCCTGGGCCACCTGGTCCGGATCAGTACTATCAGGTACACCGACAGTGTCGGGGACCTATTCTTTCTCGATAAAGGCCACGTCGACCGCCGGTTCCTTATCGGATTGGCACAACTGGACAGTGATCGTATCCCATGGCCATTGGGCACCGACGATATGGAAACATCATCATTACACAAGCATCCTAATGGCCAGAACGTTCTAATAGATCCCGGGACCGATGCAGGAAGGGCCATCGTCTTCCACGTTGTGGCCAATCAAGCAGCCACGGACCAACTGTGACTGATGGTTTCTAGACCCCATACTTCCGAAGCAGAACTGAGAACGGATCAATAGAAGTTCGGGGACGAGTCTATGATTCCCATTGAAAGAGAAATCCAAGCTAGGGGTGATTAGCCTCCGACCCATTCATTATCTGGCCGGAGCCGTTTGTCTGAACAGGTTCCTTGCATTGGGAACGATCTTCAAATGATATGCCACTATGGGACGACCTCTTATCGCTCGGCTCAAATGAGCTGATGTGTAGTCTCGGAGGCTAACCTTCCCTGCTTGCCCAGGATATAGTTGCCCAGCACCAGATAGTCAAGCCCGGTGGTGAAGAAGCAACGGACGGCATCCTCGGGTGATTCCACGATCGGTTCCCCCATCACGTTGAAGCTGGTGTTCAATAGGACCGGAACTCCGCTCAATTTTTCAAATTCCTTCAGCAATCGGTGAAAGCGCGGGTTGGTCTCTTGGTGAACCGTCTGCAGGCGAGCCGTGCCGTCCACATGGGTAACGGCCGGTATAACCTCTTGTTTGGACTTTAGCACATTGCACACTTTCAGCATGAAAGGATCTGCCACGTTCTGTTCAAAGAATCGAGGCGTGTCCTCTATCGGGCAGGACGGCGCAAAGGGTCTGAACGCTTCCCGATGCTTGACCTGCGCGTTTATCTTGTCCTTCATGTCCGGCAAGGTCGGATTGGCGAGTATGCTACGATTTCCCAGGGCGCGGGGTCCGATCTCCATGCGGCCCTGGAACCAGCCGACGATGTTGCCCTGCCTTAGAAGATCAGCAGTCACGATCTCCATTTCACCATCTGGGGCATATTGATGTTCCAACTTGCAATCTTCAAGAATCCTTTGAATGTATGAATTAGCATACTCGGTGCCTACGAATGGGTCATCGTGGACGAACGTTCGGGGATTGCCCAAAATGCTGTTATGAACAAAATATGCGGCGCCAATGGCCGTCCCATTATCACCGGCCGCCGGCATGACGTAAAGGTCCTTGAAGCCGCTCTCCCGCACCAGCCGGCCGTTGGTCACGCTGTTCAGGGCGACTCCGCCGGAGATCACCAGATAATCTTCGTGAGTACGTTCCCGCAATTGGCGGGCCATCTTTAGGATGCATTCCTCCAACTGCTTTTGGAAGGCCGCAGCCACATCCAAATGATGCTGCTCAAATTTGGCGTTCTTGCTCCTCTGGCGGGGCTGTCCGAAGGTGTCGTAGAATTTCTTAGCGAACCGTTGCGGATAGTCCGGACCAAAATTGTAATTAAAGTATGAAAGGTCCACTCCGATGGACATATCATCATTGGTCCAGAACATTTTTGCGATCGCTTCCCCAAAAGTATCTGGATTGCCTAAAGGCGCCAGTCCCATCGTCTTGCCCTCGTCATAATGGGATCTGAACCCGCAGAATTCAGTGGCCGCTTCATACACAGAGCCCAGAGAATACGGAAAATAGTCCTGGGACAAGCACTTGAAAGTATTTGCCTTTCCGACACCCTTGTAGGTCGTGGCCCACTCACCCGATCCATCAACCGACAATAGGGCGGCGCTCTCATAGGGGCTGACAAAGAAAGAGCCAACGGCATGAGATACATGGTGAGGGACAAAATGAATCTCTGGTCTCTTATCCTTGGGGAAGGTTTCTTCCAACCAAGCCCGGAACCCCCTTTGCTTTTGCCTGGGCTCAAGCACTTGACCTTCGACAAAGGGCCATATTCTACGCCCGGTCCTGATCCCATAGGCCGCCTTCTTTGGCCAGTCCAGTTTCGGCTGGACGGAGATCGCGATATGGTCAATATCCTTGGCAGTTAATCCGGCGATCTCCAAACAGCGCTTTATCGCCTGTCTTGGGAAAACCTCCGTGTGCTTCTGTCGCGTCAGCCTTTCCTCTTCAAGCGCAACCACTAATCTACCATCTTTGACCACACAAGCCGTCGAATCATGGTAAATATAGTTGAGACCGAGAATATTCATGAAAGTCCTCATGGTTGCAGATGTACCAAACGGATTCATTCCTTTTATTACTATTTTTTTCTTTGGGACTAACTATCTCTTATATGTTGCGATAGGTCAAGAACATACCAGCAAGGGAAAGTTCAGTCCATAAGATATAACTAAGACCTCCTTTCCAAATCGTACTAGTTCGGTTCTGATCTTCGTACAAATTGCGTCTCATTTCTCCACCTCTCTGCATCTGGAGAAACGCTTATCTCCCCTCCGCCATATTTTGTCCGTGGGGAAGTCATCGCATGAGATGTCCATGGTGTGGGGCAGACTGTCCGACAGGCGCCATCGCCTGCTATAACTGCGGCATTATCTGGTCTGAGGAGAATGGGCCCAAGCCCTCCCCTGACGAACTTCGCAGGCAGAGCCAGCCGCAGCATCGGCCTCCTGTGCAGCAGGATGTTACCTCACAATCCAACCTGTACAGAAAGAAGCAGCCGAACTACGTAATGATCGCCGGCATTGGCGTGGTAATCATTCTCCTTTCGGTCTTGGTATCGGTCGCTCTGAACGCCTCGAGCTCCGATCAGACGGGGGACCGCATCGCCGGGCCTCTGGAAGGCACTTGGGAGACGTCTAGCGTCACCATCTTCAACATGAAGACCGACTAGCTAAGCGAACAGCTCCATGATGTGGGACAAGAGGAGCGGATGGTGACGTTCATGATCACCGGTACATCAGATCCAGCGGTCGTGGAAGTGCAGATGAACTATTTTGTCATCTCCAACACCGTCCAGAACAGCTCGTTATATTTGCCCGATCCCTCGCCGGAGCACTATGATGGACGACTGAGCGGCAACACCCTGTGGATCAGCCAGTCCGGGGACGTAAAAGGAACATTCACTTTCTATGAGACCACCATGACCGGAACCTGGGATGACCTTGACCGTGGCAATTACATTTTACAGGAATGCTACACCTACCCGGATGCCTTGGTGCTGCATAAGCATACCGTCGTGAGCTGATGGTTCACCTTCTTTTCCTGGTCTGTTCGGTCACCATCTCATTGACCCACAGAACCACTGTCCGGTATGCTTCCCGTCCCTTCGGCGTTAGGAGGATGGTCTGACGGCCCTCCTCCTCGGTCAGCGATATCAGCTCGCGCACCAGCATCCAGTCCAGATAGCGGATCAGGTTGTCGTAGCTGACGTTCGCGGCCACCTGCAGCCGCGTCCGCAGCATCGGTCCATTCTCCTTCCACAGCCGGTCCAGGAGGCGTGACAGAACATAGATGTCCGGTCTTTCCAGATCGCTCATCCGTCACAGCTCCTGGAGCTTCTTCTCGATGTCTTCCCTGAGCGTGCCGATCCGGGACCTCCACTGTTCCAGAGTCCTCCGGTCCGACCGGATGTTCCTCCACTTGGTGATCAGGTACAACGAGGCCAGAGCTATGATGAAGATGATCGCCGCCGGTAGTCCAAATCCAGCTGAGGAAAAGGCCGACCAGACCATGAAAAGCAAGAACATCGACCATCCCAGAACGGTCGCGGTCCCCGGGTTCCTCAGGTAGAAGTTCCTGCTGCGATACTTGGTCCATCGCGGCAGGTCGGGGCAGACGTTGAGGAGGGTCTCCAGCGCCGCCTCGTCACCGTCCGCCACCATGACCGTTCCTTCCTCCCGGGATATGGCCGCCTGCAACTCTCCGATCCGTTTGTTCACCTCGTTCGATTCCTGACGGAAGCGCAGCCTCAGCCAGATCAATGACAGGACGACGATGGCCACGAACGCCACCAGCATGAACTCCAGGAAGAAGGAATAGTAGGAAGGCCAGGGTGCATTGATATCCCTCGCAAGGGCCAAGGTGAAGAACAGGGCGGCATAGGCAATGAACCCGACCAGGGGGAATGTCCATTTGGAATCGGCGTAGCTTGCGTTCAACGCCAGGAACGCCTCTGTGGCCAAATGGTTGGCCTTCTTCAGAGTGGTGGTGATCACCGATCCGACCTCCTGCCGCTCCGATCCTTTAGGCTTGGCCTTCTCCCTGGCCTCGAGGTACATGAGCGTAGGCCGTAGAACATTGCTGCTGAACTGCTCTGTTTTCCCTATCGACCTGATCGACATCCAGATCGCCACCAGTCCGCAGAATGGCAGTATTATGCCGTAGGAGACCATGGATCCGAGACCGTCTGTGGTGAGGGCGGGATAGGCCAGAAGTTCGCTCCCCTTCTCGGTCTCGCGCACCTCTATCCTGACATTCCGGTCGTGGTCCAGAAGGACCGTGACCTTCTGGTCGGTCCATCCGACCGAATATCCTATCCCTCCAAGATGCTCTTGGATCAATCCGGCGACGTCGTCCGGATCGAGCTCCGTCCCGATCCTATCGGACCTCCGGTTATAGATCAGGATGGCGGTGATTGCGGCCGTGATGGTCAGGCTGATATGCAGGGCCAGACCTGCTGAGAAATACCAGAATACAATGCCGTCCTCCAGGAGCCGGAACGACACCAGGAACAGAGCCAGTTCCAACAACAATGCCATCAGGAAGATCTTCACGTTCTTCGATTTCATCGGCAAACGCTCCTCGGAATCCGTAAATGCCATGCAAGTTGAACTGTGTGGCTTATCCGAAGTGAGTTCGGAAGACCGGAGGATCCCAGAATTATATAGCGAAGAGATGTCACTTTCCCATCCTCGTCTGTTCGCTCACCATGTCCTTCCCCTCATCTGACCTTCCCTGACCGCTATGTCCTCCTGATTAGATGAGGATAACTCATCCGGGATGAGCGGCATTGTTCGCGAGGAGGATGGACCGCCATGAGACCGGCCAGACATGCCATGGGTACAATGGTGCGGCGACCTGGTGGATCAGATCTTCCTATGCCTTCTGATCAGCAGGAACGCTGCCACGACCGCCGACCCGCCGATCATGGATATGGCGATAAGTGCCAGGTCGGTCGGGGAACCGGTATTCTTCGCGTCAACCTCGAAACCGATCTCCTTGACCAGCGCGTTGCCCGCCCCGTCCGTCACCTCGATGGTAAGCAGGTGATGGCCATTCTTCAGGTCGGAAAGGCGGATGGAATTCCCGGAGATCGGTGCATAGCCCTGGCCGTCAATCCTGTATACCTTGGTGAGTATTCCGCTCCCTTCGTCACCTACGGTCAGGTTCACCAGGACCGACGTGCCGTTGACCACGGTGCCATTCTTCATTGAAAGCTCTGCGGTGGGCTTGACCGAATCGATCCTGACCATGAACGTTTTTATTTGCTCCTCGTTGCCGGCGTTGTCGATGGAGAGGACCTCGATGGTATGGTTGCCGTCACCGGATATCACGAACGGATAGTCATCATCCGTCCAATCTCCCCCATCAAGACGGTAACCCTTCGTGCTGACCCCGCTTCCAGAATCGTTGACGGAGACCGATGCCATGACCGTTCCGGTGAACCATCCGTTGGTTCCCGAGACACCGTTCAACACGACCACGCTGTTCGGTGCGTTCCGGTCGACGCTGAGGTTCAGATACCGCACCGGTTCAGCGTTCAAGGACCGGTCGACGGTGCGGTACGCAAGGCTCAGCGCCCCCTCTTCCGTCACCGTTATCGGTCCAGAATACCTGATCCATGACGGACCGTTCACCGCCCCCTGGAGCCAGCAATAGTAGGTGCCGCCCACCCCGCTTCCCGGATCGGACGCGTTCAGGACGATCGTGACATTACCGACATACCAGCCCGCCGTCCCCTGCCCGGCATCGATCATGGCGCTGCTTGACGGAGCGGTCCTGTCCACCGTGAAGTTGGCCCAGCGTTGTACCTCGCTGTTACCGGCCTGGTCCAGGCTGCGGTAGCTGAGGATGTGGTATCCGATGTTCGCTATGGTCAACCGGTCACTGTATTCTGTCCAGGCGCCTCCATCAAGGGTGTATTGCACCAGTGAAAGCCCGCTGACCGGGTCCTGGGCGGCGAGGGTGACGTTCACGGTATCGTTGAACATCATCTGGGTCGGGTCACCTGGGCCGGTAACCGTGCACGTGCTGACCGGTGCCTCCCTGTCGATCCTAAAGGTCGTGGAGCCGATATCCTCCCGGTTCCCGGCCATATCCGTTGCCATGAACTGCACCGTATGATCTCCCTGCCCGGTGATGTTCACTGACCCGGAATAGGTCTTCCATACGTCCCCATCCAGGCTGTACTCGATGTTCTGAATGCCGCTCAATCCGTCGGCCGCACTGATGCTGAGGGTCGTGTTGGAAACGAACCATCCCCCGTCCCCTGTGACGCCGTGGACGGTCGCCGATGATGCTGGCTTCTGGCCATCGATCTGGATGGTCGCCACTTCCATGCTCCCGGCGTTGCCGGCCCGGTCGGTGGAATAGTATTGCACCAGATAGATGCCTGGAATGGAACATTCGAAGGGGCCCGAATAAGCGGTCCACGGTTCTGAGCCTATGCGGTAGGATGTGGATAAGACACCACTGGTCCGATCCGTCCCGGTCAATGTCACCATCACCGGCCCATTGTTCCATCCTGGTGAAGCGATGCCGCTCATCGTCATAACGGTCGTGGGGGCCGATCCGTCCAGGATGGTAGAGGCATCGGCGCTAGCCGGAACCGGCTCCTGGTTGCCCGGCCGGTCGGTCGCGATGGAATAGAACTGGTACAGCCCGTCATCGATGGCCAGTTCCGTCAGGTTGAAATCAATTGTTCCCGGTGTCCAGCGGCCCGATGGATGGTCAGCCGTGGCATACAGGGAGTAGATGCCCGCCGTTCCCTCTCGATAGTATATCTGGACATAGGATATTCCGGTGCCCACATCGTTCGCCGTGCAGGTCAGGGCTATGCTCGATCCAGTGATGTAGGTGGGCAGCGGGCTCATCCACGAGGAGGGCGGGGTCGCGTCCGAGACTGTCACCATGATGTCATCAACGAAGACTCCAGGATATCCAATGTCAAGGTCATCATCACTGACAAAGCGGAACTCCAACGCCTGGGCGGTCACCGGGATGGTCATGTCTTCACGCACCCATCCTTCGGTGATGTCAAGAGGCTGAATCCAGACAGTGCTCCAACCATGGCCATCATAGATGCGGGCATACGCATGGTCCGTGCCGTTGGTCATGGCCCAATACTCAAAGGAGAGCCTGGCGTCGGTCACTCCGCTCAGATCGGGAATTGCCACGCTGACCGAAGCGTTCATGTTTCTGTCATAGTAACCGTTCATCAGGTTCGGGAGGCCATTCCAACCGATCCCCGATCCGCTGCACCACAGGCTTTGCCTGCCGGATCCAGACTGCATGGTGCTGGTGTTCCAACCGTCGGTCCCGGAATCGGGGTTGGAGTCTTCACCGAACCAATCACCTCTTCCAAGGGCCTCGAAGTCCTCGAACATTATGGTGGACCTCCCATCCCATGTGATATTGTCGATCCAGCCGCAGTCGCTGCCGGAACTGGTGTGCTCGTCCTTGGCGTAGGTCCATTTCAACTCATGGATCCCGGAAGGAACGGTGGTGGTCACCGTGGCCCAGGAGGTCTCCGCATCTATCTTCTCGACCAGCGAACCTTCCAGATAATAGCTGAGATAATCGAACTCAGGTTCCGAGGACACGCACCAGTCGAAGGAGAGGGTCCCCGGCCCCCAGACATAGGCGACCAGCGTGGAGCTGCTGGAGTCGCCGACATCGCCGCTCTGCATGACATGCTCCCTGCTCTGAGCATTCCTCACCCCGACCCACTGCGTCCCTCCGGCGAACGTGAGCGCCCCGTCGAAATAGGACAATGCCTCGGAGGGCGACACGACCGTATTGGCGGGAAGCTGCGCGGTCAGCTCCGCCGGGGTGCTCACTGGAAGGTCCTGCGCTTCCGGGCCGATCTCCGATGCCCTTCCGTCAAGATATGGTTCAGTATACATCTCCAGACGGTATGAGGAAATAGTGCCGCCAGTGTAGGAATCGCCCACCTCCATCCTGATGCTGTAGGCCTCGTCCATCAGATATTCCGAGAGTTCGGAGATATCTTGGCACATGAAGGAGGGCATGAAGGCGTATGAGTTCGAGTAAAGGTACGGGGAGATCTCCGCCACCGCCGTGCCGTTGGAGTTATACACGGCCGAGAACGTGATCGGCGCATCATAGGTGGGAGACCAATCAAAATGATACACCGCCAGGCTTGATGGTTGATAGTCGATCCGGTCGGTCATCGAGACCGCCTGGAGCAGGTCGCCGATCGCGTCCATCGTTCTGTAGGTGATCCAGAAATAGCCGCTATTGCCGAACGAGGTCCCCCAGGAGTTGACCGCTTTGAACGCTCCCACGTCACCGTCATCGGTGATGCTGTCGTCATATCCAACGATGGTGACCGAGTGGTCCGTCTCCGAAGGGAGGTATTCATCGGAGGAGAGGACGAAGTTGCCATCCTCGAACGCCACCGCCGGGGAACCGCTGATCTCGGTGGCGTTGATAGCGATGGTCACTGGATGGTTGGAGGCCAGAGAGCGCTTGATGTCGTCCACCGTGGTGACGCTGGAATATGGATAGTAAACGACGTTGTCTATACGATGCGAGGGTGCGTCCCTCCAGGCCGCCTCATTACCCCAGTCCACATAGTCCGAGCTGTCATACGGCATCAGGTTCCAGGTGCAGACCCCGATCGTCTTCGCCACCAGGGCCTCGTCGGCTATGATGGAGCCGCCTCCATTCACGACCACCTTGTTGTACGCCCATCCGGGGCTCAGCAGATGTTCCTCGTTCCCCAGGCAAGCATCGGACCAGCCATTGTCCAATGCCTCCAAGTAGCCATAGTTGTAGTAGATGACCGAGAAGGCCGCACAGGCACCTATCACGCCCTGGTCCCTCACCTCTGGAAAGTAGGGTTGGGATGAGATATCGTAAGTGGAAGGAGATGCCGGAAGCGGTCCTTCACCATATCCATCGAACACAGCGATCTTACCGACCAGTTTGTCCAGGTGCTCTGCGGTCATTGCAGACAGGCCGATAGGGGCGACGCTGCCCGATCCTGAGATGGTCGGAGAGACCGCGCCATACCGGTTGCCGATCAGCCGTTCCTTCATGATTTCTATGTCATGTTCGGTGGCCAGGTGATACTTGACCTCGATTCCGTCAAATGGATCATCGGGGTCCTCAGGTACATCGGACCGAACGGATGATGACGGATCTGAGATGATTGACCCCTGAATAAGATTGATGCCGCTCGTAAGAATGATGAGCACCAGGGTCATGATGAGAATTTTCGGTGTCCCATGCTTCATAGGTCGTGTCGTTTGATTATCGTGGCCGAATATAATGCTATGCAGGCTTGAGAATATGTCATCGACCGGCTGGGCAGGACCAAGGACCGGATCCGGAGAAACATAGATTTGTCGACAAATATTCCATTTAGTTTTCAGGTCTAATATTTAACTCTCACGTCCAGAATCTCCAAGAGCGATGGTTCGTCAATAGAAATCGACCTCTAGACACCAACGTGATTCTGTGAAATCATCGTTCAGAACGGAAATCCTTTAATCACTGACCGCGGTCGGGTGAATTAGGATCTTATTGGTGGGGACCAATGGAACTCTTATACGTTGACGATGAGCCAGCACTTCTCGAACTGGGAAAGGAATTTCTTGAGCTGGAGCCCGACGTCCAGGTCACCACGCAGGTTAATCCGGTGGAAGCCCTGGTCCTGCTTAACGACAAGCATTTCGACATCATCGTCTCCGACTACATGATGCCGGAAATGACCGGTCTGGAGTTCTTCAAGCGGTTGCGCATCATTGGCATCACCACTCCGTTCATCCTCTTCACCGGCAAGGGCAGGGAGGAAGTGGTCATCGAGGCCATGCGGCACGGGGTCGATTTCTACATCAAGAAAGGCGGCGACGCCCAAAGCCAGTTCGCAGAGCTGATCAATGCCATCAGGCAATGCACGGCCCGGAAGGAGGCGGAGGAGGCGCTCGAGCATAACGCCCGCCGGTTCCGCACGATGATAGAGAACCAGTCCGAGATAATAGCGCTCTCGGACCTGACCGGCCATCTCACTTTCGTATCCAATTCGCTCAGGCGTATACTCGGCTATGAACCGGAGGATTTCATAGGGAAGAACGTCCGGGAATTCTTCATCGACCCGACGGAGTTCGACTTCCGGCCCCGGGTGGGAAAGCCATCGATGTCCCCGGACATGAATTTCACCATGCAGGCGCGGATGAGGCACAAGGACGGTTCCCCGCGTTTCATGGAGATGAAGGGCCAGGTGCTCAAGAAGGATGGTGTGATGAACGAGGTCCTGGTGAACGCCTATGACATAACCGGGCGCAAGCAGGACGAGAGACGCATTTCCCATCTTATCAACGTCCTCAAGGCCATCAGGCAGATCAACAAGTGCATCACCACCGAGACCGATCCGATGATGCTGCTCAAGAAGGCCTGCGACATCGCGGTCGAACGCGGTTACTCCACGGCCTGGGCGGTCATCTTCGACGATGGGCGCAACCCCATGCGCACGGTCGAGACCGGCGTCGGGAAGCCTTTTGAGGAGGTGCACGGAAGATTATTGAACAAGGTGTACCCGCGATGCTCCGGCCACATCCTCTCAGGGCAGGACACTATTGTCAACGAGGTGCCCCAGGACACCTGCCCAGAATGCCCTCTGAACGGATATCCGCATGACCACATACATGTGGCAAAACCGCTCGTCTATGGGGGCAACATCTTCGGTCAGTTCTCGGTCACCCTATCCCGTGAGCTCTTCTCGCCGGACGAGCTGTCCGTGCTGGCTGAGATCGCCGAGGACCTTTCGTTCGCGTTGCACCATCTGCTGAGAGGTCAGGAGAACGATGAATATCAGCTCGCCAAGGTCAAGATGAAGAAGATGTTCTTGGAACGCTTCACCATGATGGACCGTCCAACCTTGGTGGTGACGAGGGAGCCGGAAGGGAACGGGCACCGCTTGACGGTCGGTGGCGCCAGCAACGCGTTCCTCACCGCCAACGGGTTCGACGCCAGGATCGTGGGCATGGAGGTGGGCGCCATCGCGGAGAGCACCCCTGAAGGGACCGAACTGGCTGGGGTCATCGATGATGTCATACGCTCGGGGATACCGCAGACCATATCGATCCGCTCCAGCGTCACCGGGGTCGAGTATACGGCATTCGTTTTCGCTCCGGGGGCCGATTTTGCCGGTGTCATGCTCATCCCTTCGGTCAAGGCGGAGACCTCGCTCTCCATCGGTCGGTCTCCTTCCATTGGCTGATCTCCAGGAATTGTGACGGTCGATGCCGTTATGGATAAGATCGGACGACGGTCTCAGTCCGATGGCTGTAAGGATGCAGCCTAGTTCTCCTCGTCCTTAGGGATCGAGAAGTAGAACGTTGACCCTACCCCCTCCTCCGATTCCACCCAGACCCTGCCCCCATGACGTTCCACGATCTTCTTCACGATCGCCAGCCCCACGCCGGTGCCCTCGTACATGCCAGGCGTATGCAGTCTCTGGAACATCTGGAAGATGCGGGTGGAATAATCCATGTTCATCCCGATCCCGTTGTCCTTCACGGAGAATATCCATCTGCGACGATCCTCCGTACAGCTGATGCGGATCAGCGGTTGCACGTCCGGCCGTGTGAACTTCAGGGCGTTGGCCAGCAAGTTCTGCATCACCTGTCCGAGCTGAAGGGCGTCGCCCGTCACCACCGGCAGGCTGTCCAACACTATCTTGGCGTAGCTTTCATTGATCGCCAGGTCATAGATCATGAGCGTTTCGTGCGCTATCCGGTTCATATCGACCTTGTTCGTCAGCCGGACCTTCGTCTCCACCCGGGAATACTCCAGAAGATCGTCGATCAGGCTCTTCATCCTCTTGCCGCCCAGTGTGGCATAGTCCATGTATTCCTTGGCCTCGCTGTCCAGGCGATCCGAGTGTCTCCTTTCAAGCAGGGAAAGGTAGCTGATGACCATCCGCAGAGGTTCCTGGAGGTCGTGCGAGGCCACGTACGCGAACTGCTGGAGCTCCTCATTTGAACGGACCAATTCGTCGGCGCGGTCCTTGAGCGCGTGCTCGAGCTCTTTGAGGGCGGAGATGTCTACGAAGACCGTGGCGAACTGCCCCCTGACCGGTGAGAAGGCCGATATCCGGAAATGCTTTCCCATGGGCGGGAAGAACTCGTCGAAGGAGGCCGGCTCTCCGGTCTCGGCCACCTTCTGGTAGGTCTCCAGATAAGGAGCGTCGCCGGTCCCGTACAGTTCCGAGGCGAGCGCGCCGGTGGCCTTTTCCTTCGGTATACCGGTGGTGGCCTCGAAGGCCGCGTTCACCTTGACGATCCTGTAGTCGATGGCAATCCGGTCCTCGTCGTAGACCATCTGATGCAGCGCTATCCCTTCATTGCTGGCATAGAAAAGCGACTCGAAATCCCTTCTGCTCTCCTTGAGCTCATCCTCGGTGCGGAACTTGGCCAAGGCCACCGCTAGATACCCGGCCAGCCTTTCCCATTGTCCGATGAGCGCATCGGAGTACATCCCGATCCGGCGGTCGTTCAGCTGGAGCAGGCCGAGGGTCTCTTCGCCGACCCGCAGGGCGATGAGCGCCACCGATTCGTACTCCTCCCCATTGCAGCGGTTCCTGGTCCTCGACTGCCGGTCCTCCTCAGTGGAGGTCGCCAGCAATGCCGTGGTGTTGTTTGTCCAAAAGCTGCCACGGGCAGTGAAGAACGGCTTGGACGGATCGAATCGTCCCTGGATCACGTTACCGCACATGCATTCAAAGATGGGATATCCATCGCTGTCCCGACCGATCTGCCCATCATTGTCATAGGTGCACAGCCGGCTCTCCTTCATCACGAAATCGGCGGAGAACCCAGTCGTCTCGTAGTAAGGGTAATCTTCCTTTTCCTTCAGCCGGATCCCGACCCCCTCGCAACCGGATTGCTTCTGGAAGAACGCGGTGGCGGCATGGATCAGTTCTTTGGTGGAATGGCTCTCATTGACCAGACGGAGGAACTCGATGGTGGTCTCGCGCTCCTTCTCCGCCAGCTTGCTGTCCGTGATGTCACGGACGATGGAGACAGACCCGATGATGCTGCCGTTAGCGTCCCGAACCGGGGACGCGCTGACCTGCCGGTAACGCAGCTCACCCTTCAACGGTGTCCGCACGATCTCTTCTTGGCACTTGACCACCTCTCCCTTCAGTGCCCTGAGGGGCGGGGCCTCCTCCAGCGGGCGCGGGCTCCCGTCGACGCGTAGGACCTCCATCCCCGAAGCGACCTTCTCCACGGATATACCGACGGACGCCGAGTTCAGGACGAACTCTTTGGCGGCTGAGGGATTGGTGAGGGTGAACCTTCCCTCCGAGTCCGCGAACCAGACCTCATCACTGATGCTGTCCACTAGGGAGGTCAATCTGTCCTTCTCCTGGATCAACGCCTGTTCCGCCCTCAGGCGGTCAATGATCTCCTGATATCCCCTCCTGCGCTGGTCCTGGAGCTGCCAGGAACTTATGGAACCGATGGCGCAGACGAACGCCATGCTGACCAATATGGGGAACAGGACCATGATCGGGGGTTGTGCCGAGAAGATCACGATGAGCGATTCTCCCGCTGCAAGAGAGTATGCCAAGATGATCTGGATACGGAACCTGTTGGGGATGATCAGGAATATCATGAAAACGAACACCGCGACCACGATGACATGGATCACGTAGTTCTGGGGGCGGGAAAGGTTGATGATCAGATTGAAGACGGTGGAGACGATGAGCCAGGTGGTGATGGACAGATCGTAGGTGCGATGATCGGTCATTCTCTCCAGGTAATAGTACAACGCTATGCTGTAGGCAGCCAAACTGGCCCGCAGCGCTGCCAGGCCGAAGAACTCCCCGGAAAAGCCGAAGAACTGATAGTCGTTGAAGACGTAAACAAGGATAGGAATGAAGATCAGCAATATTCCGATCCTGGCCTGGCGGATGTCGTTGGGAAGGCTGTACTGCCTGAAGGTCCTTTCCTGCTCTTCAGTGAGCCCGAAGGACAGCCGGTCAAGGAGCAATTGTCTGCCTCGATGCATCACGGAACAGCCCCATATTTCGACTTCCCCATCTCCATTGAGAAATGACCATTGATTGATTATTTGATTTTTTCCTAGATTGATGGATGGTGTATGGACAAACCCTCATCCCACATATAAATGGCGCTCGAAGAGGAAACTAAACGGTGTCGATACCTACCATACCGTCATGGCCGCATCCTAGTCGAGGATCGGTAGAAAGGTCGGAAGGAGTTTGCGGTCAGTTGCTTTGGGGATCGCGATCATACCGAATTTGACTGGCCAGATCTTCCCCCCAACAGTATGACCCCGAACGCGGCGGCCATGATGACCACGATTATCACGATCGGCTGCCAGGTCATCTTCCATGCGGATTCGGATATGGCTAGGAGGATACTGCCGCTGCCGACATAGATGGTGTTCCCGTTCACCACGGGCTGGCCGCCGAAGGACCCGTCAAGCTTCCAGATTACTCCGCCATCCCGGTCCACCAGCATCAATGCGGTGGAATTGGCCAGAAGCAGGCCGTTCTGGAAAGCGACCGGCACGGTCTTGGCATTGACGCTTCTCCAGAGCGACTTCCCATTGGCATCCACGGCATAGACGTTCAGGTTCGAGCCGGTCGAGCCGGCCAATTCGGCGTAGACCGTCGTTCCGTCCCGAAGGATGGTCATGCCCTCGAACTGGGCGTTAAGCTGGGCGGCCCACATGAACGAACCGTTGTCGCTCAATGCATAAAGGTAGGCATAGTCGGTCGTCCTGGAGAAATTGTAGCCCACCGCGCGCATCGTTCCATCCAGAGCGAAGAAGACATCGAACTCTGGCGTGAAATCCGTTTTGAAGGTCCGGACCGAGCTTCCGTCCGGAGCGTACTCCGTTATCGACGATCTGCCCACGAACGTGGTGTTGGCAACGAGGACATCGTTTCCGCGGATGGCAAGTGGATAAGAGACCGGGTTCGAGGTGTTGGCGATGTAGCTGCCCTTGGTCCAGCGCTCGCTTCCATCGGCGTTCAGACATATCAGATTGTGTTGGCCAGACCACATCGGCTTGGCCCCAAGCACGACACCCCCGTCCGGCAGGACCTTCATGCTGTACGAGACTCCGGGAATCACGTACGCCCATTTCATGATCCCCGCGGTGTTCAGGGCCATGAGCCCGGTCCCGTTGACGTTGGTGTTCGCGGTCACCTTGACCAATACGTACAATGTCCCGTCAGGACCGAACTGGGGCGTGCTGGTAAGGGCGACCACGCTGTTCCAGAGACCCTTGCCTTCGGGAGAGATGTTGTAGATCGTCGCGTTCGTCCCGTCGGAGGAATAGACAAAGAGATTTCCGGTCGGCGAAAGCGCGGGGTAACTGGCGATGACGTTTGACCCGCCCTGGTAGGTCCACTGAACGGATTGTGACTTGGCTTCAATGGGAGAGGTGACGATCACCGACGACACGACCATGAGCGCTGCGATCACCAGGGTGATCTTGAGAAGGGTTCGGCTTGATACCATAAAATGCACTGTCTTCGCAATGCATTCCTTCATGGATATATTTATCCCATAAGGAAGTGGAGCAACCAGGCATCTTCTTTGCTCACCAAACGACTCGATAATGGAACCCGGTGATGACGAAGGAATGGAACCGATGGGCCAATCCCGTCGTTTCGTCAGAAATCAATTAACTACCAGCACCTTGACTGATTCAGTGCGGTGACGTCAAGATGCCGTTCAAGAGCGAGAACACGTTCCTGACCATGGTCAATGCCAGGGACGAGAGCCATTTTCACGTGAGATATGAAAGGGCGGTCTCTAATCTGGAATGCCTGAAGGGAGAGACCACTGATTATCCGATGTTCATCAACGGGAAAACGGTCAGGACGGAAAAATACTTCGACGACCTCAGCCCGGTCGACACCAGCATCGTGGTCGGTCGGTTCCCGAAGGGAACGAAGGAGGATGTCAACGCCGCCGTCGATGCGGCCCGAAAGGCCGCCCCCAAATGGCGGCGCATGGACCTGGACTCACGTTTGGCGATATTCAAGAAGACGGCCGAGATCATGAACTCGGAGAAGTTCGAACTGGCCGCCGCGTTGACGATGGATGCCGGCAAGAACCGGTATGAGGCGGTGGCGGAGGTCGACGAAGCGGTCGACTTCGTCCGTTACTACACGGACACCATGGCGGAATATAACGGCTTTGTCGAGGACACGAAGCCTGCATATGATGACGAGTTCCCTATCAGCGTCATGGTGCCATGGGGAGCGTTCGCGGTCGTAGCACCGTTCAACTTCCCCATGGCCATAACCACCGGGATGACGGCGGCGGCACTCATCACAGGGAACACGGTGGTGCTCAAACCCTCCTCCGCCGCCCCCATGATGCCATACCTGCTGTACGACGTGCTATGGAGGGCGGGACTGCCTCCAGGGGTGCTGAACGTGGTCTCAGGGTCGGGAGGCGAGGTGGGGGACGCCCTGGTCCGACATCCAGAGATAAACGGAATAGCCTTCACCGGATCGAAGCAGGTCGGCTACGAGCTGATCTCCATGAACCCGAAGCGGTACCCTATTCCGGTCATAACGGAGATGGGCGGCAAGAACCCATGCATCGTCTCTGACAAGGCCGACCTGGGCCAGGCCATCCCGGGCGTGATCGGTTCGGCCTATACCTACTGTGGGCAGAAATGCTCGGCCCTTTCGCGCGTCTATGTACAGGAGAAGGTCTACAAGGAGTTCATGAAGTTGCTGGTGAACACCGTCCGATCGCTCAAGGTGGCCGATCCCAGGGAGAACGACACGGTGCTCGGGCCGCTGATACATGGCGAGGCCCGCCAGAAGTTCGACGAATACGTCGAGATCGCCCAGAGGGACGGGGGCAAGGTGACCGGGGGGAAGCACGTGGAGGACGGCGATCTGGGCCGCGGGTTCTACGTCGAACCGACCATAGTGGAGAACCTGCCGGAAGACCACAAACTGGTCAAACAGGAGCTGTTCGTGCCGATCCTGTGCGTGCAGAAGTACCGCAAGTTCGAGGATGCGGTCCGTATGGCGAACGACGTGGAGTATGGTTTGACCGCGGGGATATACAGCCGGGACCACAATGAGCTGGACCACTTCTTCGAGAACATCGAGGCGGGGGTGGTGTACGCGAACCGCCGACGGGGGGCGACCACCGGGTCCATGGTAGGGGCCCAGCCTTTCGGCGGATGGAAACAATCGGGCAGCACCGGCAAGAACTCCGGTTCACCGTGGTATCTGACCCAATACATGAAGATGCAATCAAGGACGCTTGGAAAATGAAACAGAACGAAAAGGATGGATGGAGGAAAGAGAGATGGCAGACACTTTCGTGGTCATGGTCACTTTGGACGGCAGGGACCAGTTCAACCGAATTCTGGAGGGCGAGAGTGCGGCAAAGGCCGCGGCGAAACGCTACGCAAAGGACATACTGACCCTTCAGGAGAAGGGGGACCAGGGCTGCTGGGAGGTATTCACCTCCAAGGTCGTCGACCGGCAATCCTTCTCGTTTTCGGGGCCGAACATGCTGCTCAATGCCCCAAAGGGAGAAAGGATGATGGCGGGTTCGAGCGGTACCTCGTGCGAACAGAGCTGGCGCATGTTGATGTATGCCAGAAGGAACACGCTGGACAAAGGCACGACGATAAAGGCGGAGATGTGCTGCGGCATTTGACCAGATCGGTTCCCTTCCCCAAGCCCAGGGATCCATTCCATTTCGATCAGATCGTTGAATGTCCTGGAAGTAAAGATCATCAAGGCATCGGCGGCAGATCTCAGTCCTGGTGGAACCGGAACCTGCCTTCCGGCACTTCGATCTCGAACATCACGCCCTTCCCCGGCTCTCCGGCCTCTTTGATCCGGATGTCGGTGATGGATAGGATCTCCATGCAAAGATGAAGGCCGAGACCGGTGCCCTTCCCGAAACCCATCTCGAAGATCATCTCCTTGTCCATGGCCGGTATGCCCGGCCCATGATCCTCGTAGACCATGACCAGTGACGTCCCTTCCATCCTGAACCCTATCTTCACCCGGACCGGTCGGTCCGCGTACTTGACCGTGTCCTCCATGATGTTGTGGAACACCTTGCCCAGCATCGGATCGGCATAGAGCTGCAGGGTCTCGATCCTGCTGTCCAGATCGATCTCGGAGATATCCTTCAGATCTGGCAGTTCTTGGATTATCTCGGCCACGTTCTGCCACCGGGGCGATACGGTACCCAGTTCCTGATAGTCCTTGGCGAACTGCAATTGGGAATCGATGATCTCGGTGGACCGCTCTATCCTGCGTAACCGGTCGGTCATGGCCGGTTCGTCGGCGGATGACCGCGCCAGGGACAGGTTGCCCTTCAGGACCATGAGCTGATTCATTATGTCATGGCGGGTGATGCTGTTCAGGATCCTCAGTTTCTCGTTGGCCCGCTTGAGCCTCGAATCGGCGTTCCGGCGCTCCGTTATGTCCCGGCACACCACGAGCATGGCTGGCCTATCGTTATGGTCGATCATGATGGCATTGATTTCCGACGGTATCTTCCTTCCATCCTTGGCCACATGGACGGTCTCGAAGATCGCAGAGTCCCTTTCCTGCAGGAACCATTTCTTTTCTGGGATGTCCCGCGCCTCTCCGGGGATATCGAGGTCCTCCGGGCTCATCATTAGCAACTCTTCCCTCGAATAACCAAAGCGCTCGCAGGCCAGATCGTTCACTTCCAAGAACATGCCGTTGGGCTCGTGGATCATCACCGCGTCCTGCATGTGGTTGAAGATCTCCCGAAACTTCTTTTCGCTCGCCTTGATCATCTCAGCATCCCGACGCTGTTCCGAAATATCCACCACGGAAGCGATGGTCCCTCCGTAGATGCCATTATCAAAGAGAGGCACCACCGTGACCTGGACCCAGATGAAGGTCCCATCGCCTCGCTTGAATCGATACTCGACCCGCCCTTTCTCTCCCTTGAGCCGGGCAGCAAAGTTCTTCCGCACCAGGTCCTTTTGTTCATCGGCCACCAGATCGATGGTCGAGAGCCCGACGATCTCCTCTGGCTTCCGGCGCAGCAGTTCCTGCACGGTCTTGTTGGCATAGACTATCTTGTTGGACTCGTCAGAGACCAATATCCCGATCGCCAGGTTGTTCAGTATGCGGTTGTGCCGCAGCTCGGTCTTCTCCACCATGCGCTTGGCCCGTTCCATCTCCGAAATGTCATGGATCAGGGAGAACAGAAGCGAGCGCCCTTCGAACTCGATCGGGCCGCTGAACACCTCCACATCACGCAGCTCTCCGTTGGCCAGCCGATGCTGGAAGACGAAGTACTGTTTCTTCTCCGAATGGGCAGCGTGCAGGCTCTCGGCGACGGTCCTGGGGTCCAGGGTGTTGATGTCGGAGATCCGCATTTCCAGCAAACGGTCCGGCCCATACCCATAGAATTCGATGGCTGCCTTGTTGGCATAGATGATGTCACCCTTGGACGGGTCGAGGATCATCATGTTGGCCTTATTATTGTCCAGCAGACCCAGGATGTTCTCCTCCCGGATCCTGAACTCCATCTCCCGCAAGGACTGGATGGTAACGTCCATGAAGCTCCAGAACCGTCCCACCACTTCCGTTCCCAGCATGACCGGCTTCGAACAGGCTTCGAACTTCCGACCATCGGAGAACTCGATGGTCCATCTCCTCTCGTCGAGCGGATGGGCATAGACGTCCTCGATGAAAGACACGAACTTGTCCGGCGCCGCCGTCTGGTCGCTGACCTGGGAGAGGAAATTCCCCCGGTCTCCGCTCTCGATCGTGCCGGGAGACAAGCTCCACATCTCGAGGAACCTTTGATTGAACTCCGTGACCTTCCGGTCCATGCTGGTGACCAGGATGCCCTCCTCGCTGGAATCGAAGGCGGCCTTTATCAGTGACAACGTCCTCTGCAATTTCACCTCGTTCTGCTTGGCCTCGGTCACATCCGTGCCGAAAAGGAGGACCTCCTCCACCACCTGCCTATCGTCCCGGATGAAACGGCAGGTCCAGGCGACCCAACGTTTCTCACCGTCCTTGGTCTTGAACGAGTGGGTGAAGGTCTCTCCCTTCCTCCGTTGGGCGAACATCGCCTGGAAGATGTGCCTCGGGTGTTCGTCCTGGCCCACCCGGGCCTTGTCCAGCCAGTCAACGAAGCTGCTTCCGACCAATTCGTTGCCCCATCCCAGTTGTCTGAGCCCATATGTGTTGACATAGGTCACCCGCATTTCCGGGTCGAGCTTTACCGCTATGGCATTGACCTCCTCGACCAGGTCGCTGTATCTCCTTTGGGTCAATGCCAGCGATCTCTCAGTGACATAGCTCCTGGCCAGATGAACAATGGCCTTCTGCAATTGCCCATACTGGACCGAGGGGTCGCCTCCTTTCTGAAGGTAGAAATCGGCCCCGCAGTTCAAGGCCTCGATGGCCACTTCTTCTCTGCCCCGACCGGTGAACAGGATGAAAGGAACATGCCCGAACTGGGAACGGAGCCGCTTAAGAAAATCGACGCCGCTGATCCCCGGCATCTGGTAATCGGAAACGACCACCTGATAATCGGTGGTGGACATAGCCTTTTCCGCTTCGTCCACCGAAGAGGCGGTGTCCATCTCTATCTCACCCGGGATCTGGACGAATTCCCTGCAGATGTCAAGGAGTAATGGTTCATCGTCGACATAGAGGACCTTGATCAAAATAGAACCCCGCCTGATGGTTTTTCAACACCCTCATGGTATTTAATCTACCCTTTCTGAATTTCATCAGGCCAGCATATATCGGGAACCGTTAGTGTTTGAGGAATGTACGACCTCAGAGGCAATAGGCCCGAGGTCATGGATAATTACAAATCGACGGCGTTGGCTTTACCGCTCGTCGTGCTCGAATTGCCATTCCGAAACCTTAACACGTTCGTGGGCCTGGTAAAGGAGAACAGACAAGAGGAGTTCCACGCGAACTTCGAACTGGCGGTGGGGGCGATGCGCGCTTCGATTCATGACACCGTGATCTCCTACCCGATTTTCATCAACGGTGAGGCTATCCCGGCCAGGCAGCTCTTCGAGGATCACAGCCCGATCGACGGGCACCTCATGGTTGGCCGTTTCCCGAAATGTGCGAAGGCGGACGTGGAAAGGGCGGTGAGTGCGGCCGAGAACGCTTTCGCCGAGTGGTCGTTGACACCATACCGGAAAAGGGCTGTGGTGTTCCAAAGGGCGGCCGTTCTCATGGCCAATGAGAGATACCGGTTCGCAGCCGCCCTGACCCTGGACAACGGCAAGAACCGGGACGAGGCCGTCGGGGAGGTGGATGAGGCGGTCGATTTCATGGAGTTCTACGCCCAGGCGATGGTGGAGAGTGAAGGATTCCGGGAGAAGAAGAACCCGCCCTATGAAGATGAGGTCCCGGTCAGCGTGATGCTCCCGTGCGGTGTGTTCGCCGTGGTGTGCCCGTTCAATTTCCCGCTGTCGATCAGTGTGGGCATGACCACCGGTGCCCTCATCACCGGAAACACCGTGGTGGTGAAACCGGCCTCGGTCGCGCCATTGGCCGTTTACCTGTTCTATGATCTGCTGGTGCGGGCCGGGCTTCCGGCCGGAGCGATGAACGTCGTGACCGGTTCCGGGGCCGAGGTGGGCGATCATCTGGTCAATCACCCGAAGATAGCAGGGATCGCTTTCACCGGCTCAAAGGAGGTGGGGTTCAGGTTGCTCCGCTCCAACCCACGTAGCTGGTCGATCCCAATCATCGCTGAGATGGGCGGGAAGAACGCTTGCATAGTCACCGACAACGCCGACCTGGACAAGGCGGTGGAGGGCGTGGTCCATTCCGCCTTTGGTTTCTCAGGACAGAAGTGCTCGGCCTGTTCCCGGGTCTATGTCCAGGACAACATCTACGACGGATTCTTGGTCAAACTGGTGTCGAGCACCAAGGCCCTCAAGGTGTGCGACCCCCGGTTGAGGGAGTGCGACCTCGGGCCGGTCATCCATTCAAAGGCGGTCTCTGACTATGAGAAATATCTGGCCATGGCCAGGAAGGACGGACAGGTCATGTGCGGTGGAAATGTGCTCAAGCCGGAGGGCAAGAGGGGGAACTACGTCGAGCCAACGGTGGTCACCGGCCTGCCGGAAGACCACTTCCTGGTACGGAACGAGCTCTTCGTGCCGATCCTGGTGGTGCAGAGGTTCAGGACGCTCCCGGATGCTTTGGCCATGGCCAACAGCGTAGAATACGGGCTGACCTCCGGCATCTATTCGAACGATACGGAGGAGGTCGAATTCTTCTTTAACCATATCCAGGCCGGTGTCGCCTATGCAAACCGACCAAGGGGGGCGACGACGGGGGCAATGGTGGGCGGGCAACCCTTCGGAGGATGGAAGGCCTCCAGTTCGACCGGGAAAGGGTCTGGGACAAAGGAGTATCTGCAACAATTCGTTCGACAACAGGCAAGGACCACAATGCTTTGAAGATGAGATGGTCCTCCTGACATCACTTTGGCAGATAATTATCCATTATTTTTAATATTTAATGTCAATGGATAAATATCCCAAGGGATGATATTGAACCATATGGCATTCGGTCTCGCCCTCGACCTCGGTACCAGCGGCTACCGGTCTCATTTGGTGGATCTATCGAACAAAGGAAGGATCGTGTCCACCACCATCACGATGAGGCATCCCCTTCCGGGTGCCAACATCATGGACCATCTTCATTTCTGGCTGGAGAATGGAAGCGATATCGGTCACCAGATAATCGCCGAGACCGTGGATAGGATGATCGAGGCCCATGGGACGGACCATCAAATAGACCGCATCGCCGTGTGCGGGAACCCAGCCCAGGTCTCGATGTTCCAGAACATCGAGGTCAGGGACCTGGCCTACGCAGGACACAATGCGTTGAAGCGGTTCAGGATCGACCCACCGGAGAGAAATGGATGCATCACCACCGCCGGGGAGGTCGGATTGAAGACGGTACGAGCCGAGGTGGAGGTGATCATCCCTCCATCCATCAGGCATGAGATCGGAGCGGATGCACTGGCCATGATAATCAAATCTGGCCTCCTGGAGAAGAACGAGACCTGCATGGTCACCGATTATGGGACCAACGCCGAGATGGGCCTTTACCATAATGGGGAGCTTTACACGGGTTCGGCCGCGGCCGGTCCTGCCATGGAGGGCCAGTCGATCAAGTTCGGTATGCTGGCATCGCCTGGAGCAATATCGGATTTCACCGCTGGACCCTATGGGATGTGGTATGACTATGTGCTTGATGCAGATCTTCACCCGCGCCGTTCGACCCTGATGGGGCTGCAGAACCAGGAGATAAGATTGCAGGATTACACCGCAGCCCGAGGGATCACAGGAACGGGAGTGGTCGGTGCCGTCGCGCTTGGGATCGAATGCGGCCTGATACGTCTCCCCAGGATCAGAACTCCGGACGGCGTCCTGCATTTCCAGAACAACATAACGTTCGGGCAGGACGATCTGACCGAGGCGGGGAAGGCAATGGGGGCCATCAGGGCCGGCCACAGGACGCTGATCGAAGAGGTCGGCATGGATGATAGTGAGATCAATGCCATGTACCTCGCCGGAGCTTCCGGTACCTACGTCGACCCGATCAAGGCACAGATGGTGGGAATGGTCCCCCAGATGGTGGGCAGGACCGTCCAGGTGGGCAACACCTCATTGATGATGGCGTATGATCTGGTCACGAACACGGAGACTCTTGATATGATGCGGTCGGTGGCGCATTCTATCGCATCCAAGCACATCATGTTCGCCACCTCCAAGACCTTCGAGACTCTCTACACCAACGAGCTGGCGTTCTGGACCGAAGGCATGGATCTCGATCTTTACAATCAGATCAACAAGGATAATGGTCTAAGACCGATACCGTCGATAGTCCTTCCCAAAGAGACCTCGAGGGTAGTGGCCGGGGACATCCCCGTCCTGGGAGACAGGGGGCTGAACGTCATCGAGAACATCGGGGTGTACCTCACCGGCAGCTTCCCAGGATGCAATGGTTGCGGAGGATGCCAAAAGGCTTGCCCTGAGAACGCCCTTCACCTCATCGACACCGGAGGAGATAGTCCCGACGTCCGGATCGCCACCGACATGTGCCTGGGGACCGCATGCAAGAAATGCCAGAGGGCCTGTCCCAAGAAGATCTACCGTTTCAATGGACTTAAGGCGGCCACGAGGAACTGAGGCCTTTCGGTCAGTACATTTTCGCAGCGGCCATCATCGTTTGACGGTCGCGGTTCATGATCATCTTACTATGCTCTAGCCTCGGATCTCTTCTATTTTTCTAGAGCTTTCGGCCATTGACTTCGCCTTGACCAGACAAAGATGGATACCGACCAGCGAACCGTTCCTGGACTCATGTCGAAGGTGGTGAGCATTGGCAGACTCGATGGTCTTTCGTTTGCCTTCCTCCGCCCCTTCCACTCCGGTATCTATGAAGAGACATCTGGAATAGTTCTCGAAAACCGCTTTCAGAATGTAATCCACGCCATATTCCTGGTTGTCATAATTCTCCAGGTTAAGTATCTTGGAGATATATTCCTCATGCCGATCGGCAACCCCTGGTATGGCGAACCAGGTCCCCGCGCACTTCTTCAGTTCCTTGGCGTACTCCTCTTGAGGCAGGAGCACGTCGACACAATCATCCCCTTCCAGCATGACGGTTGGAATGCCCAATTCTTTCTCGATGTTCTTTAGACATCTGCATTGGCCGAAACCCAGGAGCTCTGCGTCCACCTTCCCCTCCAATCCCTTCACCTTCTCCTCGATGGTGCACTTCAGTGCCTTAGGATCTGCATGCATGGCAAAGTCGAGATACTCTATATGCACTACGTCTGGATCATCTGCGATAAGCAGCTCGAACTCCTTCCGGAGCATGTCGCAGGCGATCACACCGATCCTCATGGTCTAGCTTCTGGTCAATTCGTTTTGTATGTGGTCCACCGCCGATGAAGGCACCGTCGGAGAACCGATGATCTCCATCCCATTCCCTTCCCAGCGCCGATCCCTTCGTATTGCGGGAAGGGACGGTCATTTGTGGAAAATGTTTACCATGAAAGTAGAGTCGTTTTCATGATATAAACATGGTTTCACGTCAGAGAATTGCCCGACATCGGCTATCAAAAGCCCAAATCCAATTCCATTTTCCGCCTCACGATCAAGAAATGATTCTTCGTCGATCATGCGGGATGATTGGAATCATGTTAAATCTCATCCGTATTAAGAGCCTTCATTCAAGGGCTAGAGGTCTGATGCTGCCATGTTGCTGACCAAGATCAAGATATCCTCACCGGACAATATCATCAGCCGTTTGTCCTCAGAAATGCAGGTCCAAGTCGATATCGTACGCTGCGGGGTAAATGGAACTGGAGGCCTGAGCGTTCTCAGGATCAGATCACAATCCGACACTGACTCTGAGGACATCAGGAAATGGTTCAGCGGAATCGAGGGTTGCAGTATCGTATCGATCGCCTCGGCCTCTCCTGGGAAGCACATCGCCATGGTGAGAAACGCCCGGTGCAGGCTATGCAGGGCATTCGTCGGGACAGATTGTTTTCTGGAATCCGGATGCAGCACCAGCAGCGGTTCTGTGATCTGGAAGATCTATACGCCGAACAACACCTCGCTGAAGGGCATGATCGAACGTATCAGGAACGAAGGATGCAAGGTTGAGTTGCTAAGCGTCAAAAGGGCAGCCTCCTCATGCGAGCTGACCCGGATCCAGGACGAAGCAATGCGGATGGCCCTGTCGACCGGATACTATGATATCCCTAAACG